>JAYTBD010000073.1:0-2300 GCA_043737155.1 Fimbriiglobus sp.
GAGGGCGCGAAAGCCGAGTATTCCTCCGAAGCCGAGCGGCTGTACCAACGCGGCGTGGCCTTCGCCCAACTCGGCGAAGTCGACGAAGCCCGCAAGGTCTGGCAGACGGTCGCGACGGTACCCGGCGAAGAACGCTGGCGGAATTTGGCCCGAGTCGCATTGGCCGAACTGGCCGAACGGAAGAAACGCCCATGAGCGAACCCCGCGTTCTCGGGATCGACGGCGGCGGCACCGGCACGGTCGCCCTCTTGGCCGACGCCGCCACCGGGGCGATTCTCGGCCGCGGCGAAGGCGGCCCGTCGAATATTCAAGGGGTCGGCGTCGATGCGGGACTCAAGGCTTTGGACGACGCCATCGACGCGGCGTTTCTCGCTGCGAACCTCCTCCGTTCACCCGTTGCCGCCGCTTGCTTGGGTCTTGCGGGGATCGACCGGCAAGAAGGGCTCGACATTATCCACGCTTGGTCGGCCCGGGTCGGACTGGCGGATCGTGTGCAAGTCTCCAACGATGCGACGCTGCTCCTCGCGGCCGGCACGCCCGACGGCTGGGGATTGGCGGTGATCGCGGGCACGGGTTCCATCGCGTTCGTCAAAACTCCCGCCGGGGAACTCGGTCGCTGCGGCGGTTGGGGCTACCTCATGGGCGACGAGGGGAGCGCCTACCGGATCGCCGTGCAAGGGCTGCGCGCCGCGTGCCGGGCGTTCGACGGCGTCGACCCGCCGACGGTGTTGATCGAGCGCTTCATCGGGTGGATGAATTTGAAAGACGCCCCCGATTTCATCCCCGCCATCTACCGCGGAGCGTGGGACCGTGCGGCCATCGCCGGGTTGGCACCGCTCGTGTTGATCGCCGCCGAGGACGGCGACGCCGCCGCCGCGCGGATCGTGAAAGAAGAGGCGACCGAGTTGGCCCGCACCGCGGCCGGGGCGGTACGGGCGAATGGCCTGCCCACGGCGGATTTGCCCGTGGCGTTGGCGGGCGGTGTGCTGGCCCACAGCGAAGCGTACCGCCGCATCTTTTTAGCCGCGTTGATCGAATGTGGCATCCGACCCGGTGCGGTAGAAATCGTCACCGACCCGGCGCTGGGTGCGGTGGTTTTGGCACGACGGGCGCTGGGATGACACAGCCCGCGAATTCTTCTTGGAGACGGAAGCTGTTCCGCTGGTCCTTGCTCTTGCTGATCCTCTGGGTCGCGGTCATGCTGTTCTTCAAAAGCTTCGAAAACGATCTCGTTTACCCCGCGATGAAAGCGTCCGACGGTTGGAGCGAACCGAGCGACCCCGCGACGCAAGAAATTTGGTTGTCGGTCGGGGCTGGTACCAAGATCCACGCGTGGTATCTGCCGTGCGAAGGAGCGACCGGCGCGATCCTTTTCAGCCACGGCAACGGCGGGAACCTCAGCCACCGCGATGGCGGTTTGCACATCCTCCGCGACACCTTCCGCCGATCCGTGCTGATCTACGACTACCCCGGCTACGGGAAGTCGGAAGGAACTCCCACGGAGTCCGGGGTGTACGCGGCGGGCGAAGCGGCTTGGGATTGGTTGAAGGGGAAGTACCCCGAGGGGCGCATCGTCCTCTTGGGCGAATCGCTCGGCGGCGGGGTCGCGGTCGAATTGGCGACGCTGCACGATTGCGAAGGGCTCGTTCTATTCTCGACGTTTGAATCGCTGCCGAAGGCGGCCAAAGCCAAGATACCGTGGTTGCCCTGCGAAACGCTGATGTCGAATCGCTTCGACAACGCGAAGAAACTGCCGGGCATCCGCAGGCCGGTGTTCCTCGCCCACGGCGACGCCGACGAAGTGATTCCATTTGAGCATTCGCAACGGTTGTTCGAACTGGCCAACGAACCGAAGCGATTTCGGAAGCGGCCGGGTGGCACACACAACCTGCCGTTCGACCCGGGAATCTGCGCGGAGGCGAGGAAGTTTATCGAGGCGGGGGCGCTGGTGGGTGGGGTGATGGTGCGGTAGTACCGGTGGAATTCCGTAAACAGGCGATCTGCAAATCTAACGGATCCGTTGCTGACTGGGCCATTCCCATGAACCTATCCTTACCATACGGTGTCAATGAAGCATGGGTACGGCGACAAAGTTCTTTTGCTTGCTTGGTCAGGGGGAGGACTTCAAAGTGGATCCACGACAATTCTTTGCCGACGAGCGATTACTCGGGGGCTGTGTTTTTTGTGGACTCGAGCCTGATACTCGCGACCACGTGCCGTCGAAAACGCTCCTTGATGATTGAAGTGGACCCCATTCACTGGACCAAAAACCGCTTCGCATAAGGTGGAGTCATCGGCTG
>JAYTBD010000074.1:0-5764 GCA_043737155.1 Fimbriiglobus sp.
CCCCTCGGCTTTGTTGAACCCGGCGATGGCACCCCTCGCATCGACGAGCGTCTTCGACAGGCTCTCCGCGGCCGCGGCGATGTTCTTCATGACCGGGTCGGCATTATCCGCGAGCGGCTTGGTCGCTTTCTCAAGATTTCCGAAGACGCCCTTCGCCTCGGCCAAACGGGCGTTGAGTTCTTTCAGCGTCCCCTCGGCGCGGTCGAGCAGAATGGCCGCGAGGCGGATGGTCTTGGTCAAGTCTTCGCTGCCCGCGTTCACGTTCTTCAAAATCGCATTGACGTTTTTCTTGTTCTCCTCGGTGAGCAGATCGTTACTCGCACTTTGAAAGCTCTTGAGGATGTCCGACAGGGCTTTGCGATTCTCGTCGGTGAGGAACAACCCCGCGCGGTCGCTGAGCATCCGCAGCGATTTGAGCGACGCCGTCAGCTCCGGCTCGACCGCTTTGAGCAACCCGCGCAGGTCTTCGCCGAGGGGCTTGTAAGTCTTCACAAAGTCTTGCACTTCGCGGACGAGCGTCTTCAAATTCGCCGGTTCGGGCTCGTCGGCTTTACGGAGCGCGATGTCCACGTTTTTCGGTTCGGGCGGGGCATCGGCACCGATGAAATCTTGTACGCGTTTGTTGGTCTCGCGCAGCTCGGGCACGAGTTCGCGCGCCAAGCGGGCAAACGCCGCAATTTCATCCAACGCCCTCTCCGCCTTCGGGCCGACCGCATCGAAGCGCGACATCGTCGCGCTGAATTTGACGAGCGCATCCTGCGCGTTCGGGATCGCCCCTTGCGCTTGGTTCAACAACCGCTGCGTGTTCAACGGGGGCACGCCGACGATCTCCGAACCCGGGGGGATCGCCTCCTCGCGCGGCATCGGTTGACCCTTCGGATCCGTCTTCGCGATGAAGTCGAGGGTCGTATCGCCCGAGAGCAACCCGCGCGAGATCGCCGGTTCTTCGCTCTGCCGGGGGCGGTACTTGTTCTCGACTTCGATGTTCACGCGGACCTGCCCGCTCGATTCGTCGATGTCGATGCCGGTGACTTCGCCGATGCGGACGCCCGATTTGCGCACGGGTGTCCCCGCGGCGATACCGGGCGCTTCGGAGTAGAGCAGCGTGTACTTGGTCCGCGCGTTGAAGACCGTCGGCGCCCCGCCGAAGAGCACGACCAGCGTCGTGAGGACCGCGAGCGTCCCGGCCACGAAGATGCCCAAGCGCCGCCGCAATGCCCGTTCGGCCATGGTGGAACTCCTGAAAAGAACGGACCGTCGCTTACGCTTCCGGCTCGGAAAGAAGTCTTTCATCGGTCAATCGATCGCGCGCTTCGCCGAGTACGAACTGGCGTACGCGGGCGTCCTCGCAGGTACTCAGCCCGGCCGCGGGGCCGTCGTAGATCACTTGCGTTTCACCCGCGACCAAACGCGTTTGCGGGAATAGCATCACCACGCGGTCGGCGACCTTCTGCACGGTCCGCATTTCGTGCGTGACGACCACGCTCGTGATCGGCCGCTTGACCCGCGTCTGTAGGATCAACTCGTTGATGACGTCGGTCATGATCGGGTCCAATCCGGTGGTCGGTTCGTCGTAGAGCATCACGTCGGGTTCGATAGCCAAGGCCCGCGCCAGCCCGACGCGCTTGCGCATGCCGCCGGAGAGTTCCGCCGGCATCTTGCTCTCGGCGGCGAGCGTCAGGCCCACATCTTGCAAGCTGCTGCGCACGCGCGGTTCGAGATCCTCGTGCCGCTTCATCCCCTTGGCCCGGAGGCCGAAGGCGACGTTGTCGAACACCGTGAGGCTGTCGAACAGCGCAGACCCTTGGAACAAAAACCCGACGCGCTGCCGCATGGCGACGATATCGCGCTCGCGCATCGTGCGCAGCGAACGCCCTTCAAAGTAGACTTCGCCGGTGGTCGGTTGCAAGAGGCCGACGATCAGCTTGAGCGTCACCGACTTGCCGCAGCCGCTCTCGCCGATCAAGGCCAGCGTCTCGTGCGCGAAGACGTCGAGGTGGACATCGCTCAGCACTTGCTGCCGGCCGAAGCGGACGGAGACGCCGGCGAGTCGGATGAGGGGTTCGGGCACGGCGCGGGTTCCTCAGGCGACTTTGGCGCCGACGGTGGGCCAGATCAGATCCGCCAGCGTCGTCGTCAGCATGGCCAGCACGAAGTCGAGGAACATGATCGCCACGAAGGAGAGCACGAATCCCTCGGTCGCGGCCTTGCCGACGCCCTCCGCGCCGGGTTTGCAGTGGAAGCCGCGGTGGCAGCAAATCAGGCCGAGCACGCCCCCGAACACGAGCGACTTCGCCAAGCCCATGAGCAGGTCGTAGCGCTTCACGAAGCTGCGCGTGTGCTGCCAATAATGGAACTCGTCGATGCCGAAGACGTAGATGCAAATGCCGCTGCTGCCGACGACGCCCATCGCGTCGGCGAGCACCGTCAGCAGCGGGATCATCAGGACGCAGCCGAGGACGCGCGGGGCGACCAAGTACTTCACCGGATCGACGCCGAGGCAGGCGATGGCGTCGATCTGCTCCGTCACGCGCATCGTGCCGAGCTGCGCGGCCATTGCGGTGCCGACGCGCCCGGACAGCATCACCGCGGCGAGCACAGGCCCGAGTTCGCGCACCACCGACATGTGGATGACGGCCCCGAGCGACGTGTCCAGCCCGATCAGGTGGAACTGCGAATACGTCTGCACGGCGAGCACCATGCCGATGAACAAGCCCGTGACGGCGACGACGCCCACGCTGCCGACGCCGACCTCCACGCACACCCTCAGCAATTCCCGAGCCTTCAAATGCTGCGACCAGATTCCGGACACGGCCCGCAGCGAGAAGATCGACCAATCGCCGAGCGCCTCGAGCCAATCGCCGACGAACGCCAACGGACGTCGTGCCGGTTGCAAGTCGATCTCGTGAGGCGGGGCTTGGAGCGCGGCGGCACTCACGGCGACCATCCTGTCGGGTGAAGGGGGTTCCTCACATCCTATCTTCGACCGCAAGGGGCGGGCGCGAAAAGCGGAACCGCGTCATCGCGAATCGCCGCGACGGTCGCGGCCCGAATAATCGGAATCGCATAGAACAGGCTTTGCAACGCCCGTCCGCCGAGATGCACCATGCCCGAACAGTGGGACTACAAGAAAGCCGGCCTCGACCTCGAAAAGTACGCCGAGACGATGGCGGGCATCCAGCCGCTGCTCGCGCGGACGTGGGATCCGCACCGCGTGATGAAGCCGCCGTTCCCGCCTCGCAAAGGGGGTAAAGGCTCGGGCGGATTCGCCAGTCTGTTCGATCTCACCGCCCTCGGCAGCTCGGCGCGGCGCTACGCCAATCCCGTACTGGTCACTTGCACCGACGGGGTCGGCAGCAAGCTGAAGATCGCAGTGCAAATGCGGAAGTTCGACACAGTGGGCATCGACCTCGTGGCCATGTCGGTGAACGACCTCATCTGCACCGGCGGCGATCCGCTCGTCTTCCTCGACTACATCGCCATGCCCAAGGACGATCCCGAGTTATCCCGGCAACTGGTGCTCGGCATCAGTGAAGGCTGCTTGCAAGCGGACTGCTCGCTCGTCGGCGGTGAGACCGCGATCCTGCCCGATTTCTACGGTGATGGCGACTTCGACATGGCCGGTTTCGCCGCCGGCATGGCGGAGCGCGACGAGGTGATCGACGGCTCCGCGATCCGGCCGGGCGATGTGTTGATCGGCCTCGCCAGCAGCGGCATCCATTCCAACGGGTACAGCTTGGTTCGCAAGGTCGTCGAAGCGGCGGAGTTGACCGTGAATGACACAGTGCCGGAACTCGGCGGCACGGTCGGCGAAGCGCTGCTCACGCCGACGATGTTGTACGCGAAGCCCATCCGCAAGTTGCTCGACGCCGTACAGACGCCCGAATTCGCGGTGAGTGGGTTGGCGAATATCACCGGCGGCGGCATCCCGGACAACCTCGGCCGCATCTTGCCACCGGGGTGTCAAGCCGTTGTCAGTCGCGCCGCGTGGCCGACGCCGCCGCTGTTCGCTTGGTTGCAGAAGCTCGGCTCCATCGCCGACGCCGAGATGGATCGCGTTTTTAATATGGGGATCGGTTTCGTCATCGTCTGTCGGCCGCACGTCGCCGATCGTATTCTCGCCGAACTCGGGCTGACCGCTCGTTATATCGGAGAAATCCGCTCCGGTGAAGTAGGTGTGTCAATTATCTGATTGCATTCCGCTCCGCGTGCTTGCGTTGGCGATAGTACTTCAATCCCGGCACGAAGAACGACAGCGCGGAGACGACCCCGAACAGGACGTGCTCCACCCGGGGTTCGTAGGCCATGCCCACGGCGGTGGCCAAGTAGGCCCCGACCCAAATGTAAAACCGTCCGGACAGCGTCCCCGCTTTGAAGAAGAAGACCATCGCGGCGATGACGGCGAGTACGGGCGACAGCGTCAGGCTCGGAAGCCCCTGCACGACTTCGATCAAGAACAGGCCGACGCTGGCGGTGGTTCCCCCGGCCCAAGCGTGCGCGATCTGCCGTTCGACGAAGAGCACCGGCCCGCCGCGGCGACGCAGTCGCCAGAAGATCGTCCCCCACGCCAGCAGTCCGGCCCCCCAGAATGCGAGGTAGTACAAGTGCGAATCGATACCCGACCACGCCATGATTTGTGTGACGACGCACAGGACGAAGATCGCCGCGCTGTGCCACATCCAAAGCAGGCCCCAATTCTCGAGGACCGCCGCGTGATGCGTCTCGCGCAGTAACCGGGACACGAATGACGAGAGGCTGCCGGGGGCCACGCTCAGTCGGTCGCCGAGGAGGTAGGCTTCCAGATCGCGCGCCAAGCCGGCCGCACTCGAGTAACGCATCTCTGGCGGCTTCTGCAGGCACTTCAAGCAAATCAATTCGAGGTCGCGGTCGACCGAGGGATTCAAGTCGCGCGGTGGGATGGGATCCTGCTCCAGCACCAGCAGCAGCGTGTCGAGCGGGTGCGACGTTTGAAACGGCGGTCGGCCCGTCAGTAGTTCATACAAGATCGCCCCGAGCGAGTAGACGTCCGCGGCGGGGGTCAGATCCTTCCGGCTGCCCGCTTGCTCCGGCGACATGTAGCTCGGCGTGCCGACCACGGCCCCGGTCCGCGTCAGCGATTCCGTCGAATCGAACTGCTTCGCCAAGCCGAAGTCCGTGACCTTCGGCGCTAGCAATCCACTGCCCGAGTCGGACGCCGACTCCGCGCTCAGCAGGATGTTGCTCGGCTTCAAGTCGCGGTGCAGCACCCCCTGCTCGTGGGCGTGCTGCACCGCTTGGGCAATGATCGCGACGATGCGCGCCGCTTCGCGGTTCGGCAGCGGCCCCTCGGCGTGGATGCGCTGGGCGAGCGTCGTCCCGGGCACGTACTCCATGCAGAAGTAAGCTTGCCCCTCGTGCGTGCCGACTTCGAAGACGGTGACGATGTTCGGATGGTGCAACCGCGCCGCGGCCTCGGCTTCGGCCCGGAAGCGGGCGCCGTCGTCGCTGCTCGCGAGGTGCGCTTCGCGGATCATCTTGAGCGCGACCGTCCGGTTCAACGACTTCTGCTGCGCGCGGTACACCACGCCCATGCCGCCGCGACCGAGCTCGCCCAATAGTGTGAAATCGCCGAACTCGCGCGGCAACGCCGGCTTCACCGTATCGTCCACCCGCGTCGGTCGGGCGATCGTCGATCCCAGTGAAGGCGGTCGCTGGATCAGTTCCGCGAACTGCGCCACGGCCCAAAGTTCGCGCAGTTCCCCCGCGAGGTCCGGGTGCTGCCGGG
>JAYTBD010000075.1:0-2295 GCA_043737155.1 Fimbriiglobus sp.
CACGTAATCGCGTGAAGCGCCGAGGAGGGTGCCGCCTAAAACGGGGTCGAGTTCGGGGATCGTGTGGAAGAGGGGATTCAAGTGGACGTGAGGCACGCGCGGGTTGAAGAGGCTGCTGAAGCCTTTGATGAACCCGATGACTTCGATGTTGTGTTGGTTGCCGCGGGTGACCGCCCCGTGGATGGTCGCGTTCAAGGCGGGGGTATCGCCGCCGGCCGTCAAAATGCCGATACGTCGCATCGATCGCTCCGGGGCCGCGGGTACTCCCCGTCAGAATACGGATTCGACCGCGTCTTCACGCCCCCGGCATGATGAACTTCCGGAGCACCGAATAATAGGCCTCGCAGCGCTGGAGCCAGAGTTCTGGGTCGCTCGGCATGTACTGCTTCATCGGCCGGAAGTCGACGAGCACCGCCACGCGGTTCGAGTCGACCTTTTCCATCTTCAACGACACTTCGATCGGCTCGTGCCCGCGGCGCATGGGGCGGTGGGCGCCGGACAAAAACGAGAATACGCCGCTGCGGCTGCTCGGTTCCTTCCACCCCGGCGGGAGTTCGAGCCGGACGCGGATGAGACCGGGTTCGCTTTCGACGACATTCCCATGCACTTCTTCGATGAAGCCGCGCAGTTTGATCGCGGCGAGTTTCTCCGGCAGGCAAGCTTCCAGCGTGTCCGAGAGGATGAAGCGTTCATCGATATCGTCGATCGCTTTTTCCGGCGTCGCGGAAACCTGGATCTGTTTCGGTTCCGGCGGGATGTAATCCGCCGGCATACTCGCTTCCCAGCAATCCCAACCGACACCGCGGGAAAATTGCACGCAGAGTTCCTTCATATTCTGGTGGCGTTCACTCGGATATTTCGACAGCGCGATCTGCACGGCCGCTTCGACGACGGGCGGGATGTGGCCGGCGCCGACTCGGTTGAAGCGGGGCGGATTTTCGTTCACGTGCGCCGATAGGAGCTTTTGCTGATCGTTGTAGTTGAAGGGCAATCGGCCCGTGAGCAGTTCGTATAGCATCACGCCGACGCTGTAGATGTCCGCCCGCGCGTCGGTGCTATCGCCGCGGATCATCTCCGGGCTGACGTACGCCGGGGTGCCGCAGGCGAAGATCGACCCCTGCCCGGTCAACTCGGCCAGTTGGATGTGGGGCTTCGCCGTGAACCCGGCGAAGCCGAAGTCCATCACGCGCACCGATTCTTTGTCCGTGCCGGCGTCGAGCACCATCAGATTGGCGGGCTTCAGATCGCGGTGGACGATACCGCCCAGCTGCGCGGCGTACAAGGCGTGGGCGAGGGGGCCGAGCAATCGCCCGACGCGATCTTGGTGCAGGATCGGACTGCGCAGTTGGATCGCTTCGAGCGTGACACCGGGGATGTATTCGAGGACGAGACACGCACCTAAAGGATCGTCGAGGGAAGCGTCGAGGAGGCGGACGACGTAGGGGTGGTGGAATTCCAGCATCGAGCGGACTTCGGCTTCGAAGAACTGCCGAAAACGCGGGGCGATGGCGGCTTCGTCTTTGATGCGCTTGATGACCACGCGCGAATTGGCGTCGGTCGTCGGGTGCGCCAGAAAGACGTGCGCGTTGCTCCCCTCGCCGAGAAATTTCTTCACCCGGTATTTGCCGAGGAACGTCCGGCCGATGTAGGCGTCCGCGACGTGGGCACGCGGGGCGGCCGTCAATTCGATCGGCGCGTCTCGGACCTGTTTGGCGGACGACCCGAAAAGCCGCATCGCACGGGACCTCAAAACTATCGGCGGTGCCACCTCGGATGTTCCACACCCGGCGCTCTACCGTAGTTCGCTTTCGCAGCGCATGCAAATCTCGCCCGCCTCAATCGCCGGCCGCGCGCGAATTGGCATCCCAGCGATAGCGGAGGTGCGTGTGAAACACCCCGTCGGGTCGGAGGATTCGCCAACCGCAGTCGACTCCCGCCGCCGTGAGATTGGCCGCGTCGGTGGTGCAGATGTACGGCTCGATGGCGACCGCGCGCCGGTGCGGCGGCGTGAATAACAGCACTTCGCGGAAGGCGTCCCCGGCTCCGATAGACAGTACACCCGGCGCAGCGGTGTGCCCGAGGGTGGCGAACGGCTCGCTACCCTGCGGCCGGATGGCGAACAGCGTATCGAGTTGCTCGCCTCCCACGGCTCGGGGCCTTCGGAAATCCTGCGCGGACGGAATGCCCGATCTTGTCCCCGTCGGGAACGGCCCTTCCGAATCCCACAACTCCGATGCCGGGCAGAAGAGCACCATCACCTCGGCCGGGGCTCCGGGTGCGTTCGGGCAGGCGAAA
>JAYTBD010000076.1:0-2295 GCA_043737155.1 Fimbriiglobus sp.
CGCCTCGCACGCCGGGGTCGCCCCCGAGCGCGGCGTCTCGGCGATGATGATCTTGGCGCACGCCATGATCGACGTGCAAGCCAAGGGCTGGTGGGGCAAAGTGGTGAAGGGCGACAAAGAGGGTTCGAGCAACATCGGCCCCGTCGGCGGCAAGAACGACCGGCCCGCCGGCGACGCCACCAACGTCGTCACCGATTATGTTTTGGTCCGCGGCGAGAGCCGTAGCCACGATGCCCGCTTCTTCAAACAGATCACCAACGCTTACAAAGACGCGTTCACCGCCGCATTGAAGAAGGTACTCGATCACGAGGGGAAGCCGGGCAAGCTGAAGTTCAACTCGCGCACCGACTACTTCCCGTTCAAGATCCCCGAGAAAGCCCCGGTCGTCGGCCGCGCCGGCCGCGCCGTGCTCGCCATCGGCCGGACGCCGAACATCCGCGTCGCCAACGGGGGCTTGGACGCCAACTGGATGATCAAGCACAATATCCCCACCGTCACTTTCGGGGCCGGGCAGAACGAGATTCACACTATCAAAGAATGGGTCGACCTGGTCGAGTTCGAAGCCGGCTGCCAAGTGGCACTGGCCCTGGCCACGGGATCGTAACGGGTTGGTATCGAGCTGGCCCGAGACGAAACTTTCGGGTCGCTGCGGTGTCTATAGTTGGGTGGGCATTCGACACACCGGTGATGGGGAACGATGATGTTGCGGATGACTTTGGCGATGCTGGCCGCGATTCTGTTGACGACCGCGGTGCGGGCGGATGAATTCGAACGGGATGCGATCGCCCGCGCGGTCGAACTCGGCGGCTCCGCGAAGGTGGATGACAAGCTCGACGATATCGCCCGCGTCGCGGTCAAGTTGCCGGCGGCGAACGATGCTGTCCTCCGCCAGCTTTGCAAGATGCCGAGCGTCGGCGCGCTCGAGATCCTCGACGCGACCAAATGCACGGAGGAAGGCTTCGCCGCGCTCAAAGAACTGCCCGACCTCCAGAACCTCGTCCTCGGCAAATGCCCGCTCTCAGTCAAAGACGCCGCCGCGATCGGCACCTTACGTTCGTTGAACGTGTTGTACATCGGCGAATCGAAACTCACCGATACCACCTTCGCCCACTTCAAAAAGCTCGTGAACCTCAGGCTGCTGGACGTTTCCGATTGTTCCATCACCGACAAATCGGCGCCGGTGCTGCTCGGCATGAAGAAGCTCGAAGACCTGAACCTGTCCAAGACCAAGATCGGCGACGCCGGTGTGACCGCGTTGAAGGACTTGGAGAAGCTGCGCTTACTGCGGTTGAACCAGACCGACGTCACCCGCAAGGGGATCGACGCCATCGAAGACGCCCGCGGCAAAGCCCTCACCGTGCGCTGGTAATCCTATCCGCCGGGCGGTTCCTCGCCCGGCTCGTCCTGCCAATTCATGGTCTCGTACTGGTCGTCCCCGATCCCGATTGTGTACACATCATCATCGGCCACCGCTCCTCTCATATCGGCGCCGGTGAATTCGGGACCGCGGAAGGAGGATCGCCGTAAGTCGGCATTGCGCAGGATTGCTCCGCCGAAGTCGCAATCGACGAACTTCGACGCGCGCATGTCGCAGCGGGACAGGTCGGCCCCTCGGAAATCGCACTTCGTGAAGTCGTTCCAGCACATCCGCGATTCGGTCAAGTCGGTGTCGCGGAAATCGACCCCGTTCAATGTCGAGCGGCCGAAGAACGTCCGCGGGATCGTGATCGAGCTGAAATCGGCTTCGTCCCAACGCCCGCGGAAGAATGAAAACCCGAGTGTGTCATCGTTGTGATTGGGCATGGCCGCGGGAACGAAGGGTTCCCCCTCCGAGCCCCGCGGCATCTCCAAGCCGTCGGTGTCGAGGTAGGTCCAAGTCTCGGCGAGTGAGCGACGCCCCATCGGTGATCCCCCGTTAGATTTTCCCGAGCGCCCCGTCGACGGAAAGGGTATCTATAATGTCCCGGAGTAGGTCGCACTGGGCGGCTTGTCCGCGGAGTCGGACCGCATCCCAGATCGCTTGATCGTACGGTCCGGTTAGGTTCGCTTCGCAGCAGGCGGTGTCCACGGCTCGCTCCGCCGCCGTCGCCGCATCTTCCCAGCTTTCGCACCCCGCCGTGTAATTCGCCGCCCCCGCCGCGTGGAAAGACCGTCCGATCAGTCCTTCGTCCGGCGTTTCGTCGTCGATCGCGTGCCTCAGGCGAATATGCCAAACGTAGAAAGCCTTCCGGGACGCATCGACGAGCGGGATCAGTTCGGCGAGCGGAAACCGGCTCTGCGCGTAGCGTTCGACAG
>JAYTBD010000077.1:0-2294 GCA_043737155.1 Fimbriiglobus sp.
TTCCGCGAGCAACTCAAACTCGCGCCGATCACCGGTATCCGCACCGACCCGGTCGGCCGGCCCGATGCGGCGTACCGTTCGCAGAGCGAAGCGGCCTTGAACGCGGCCCGCTTCGAAGTCCAGAAAGCTTGGAAAGCATTGGGGGAAACCGAGCAAGAAGCGATCTGCCGCACGGTGGTGACCTCGCACGCCGTCGGGGCCAAGTCGGCCGACAACGGTGTGCCCCGGACGGTCGTCGTGCTCGCGCAGACGCATTACGCGCCGCTGAAAGAAGGGCTCGATCTCTCCGCCGCGCTCTGTTGCTTCATCGGCATCTTGCTCGCGGTAGCCTTGAATCGCTGCACCGAATATTGGACGAGCACCGACTACAACCCCGTCAAGGAAGTGGTGAAGGCGAGCAAGACCGGCCACGCCACGAACATCATTTCGGGGTTGGCCCTCGGCCTCGAAAGCGCCGTCTGGGCGGCGCTCATCATCGGCGCCGCGATCCTCGCTTCGGTCATGGTCTTCGCCGACACCGGCAACCTGCTCTTCATCGCGTACGGCGTCGCCCTCTGCGGCATCGGCATGCTCACGCTCACCGGCGACACCATCAGTATGGACGTCTTCGGGCCGATCGCCGACAACGCCAACGGCATCGGCGAGATGGCGTTCAACCGCGATATCAACGCCAAGAAGTTGGCCCCCACCGATGCGGGCTACATCCCCGAGACCGAGCTGAAAGCGATGCGGAAGATCCTTTCGGACCTCGATGCCGTGGGGAATACGACCAAGGCCATCACCAAGGGGATCGCCATCGGCTCCGCGGTGATCGCCGCCGTGTCCCTGTTCGCCAGTTTCATCGCGGTCCTGGTAACGGGGGCGGAAGAAAAGATCGGCCAGCTCACGGTCGAAGATTTCAAACGCGGCTCGGCGAACCTCACCGTCGCCGACCCGTACGTCTTCATCGGCATGCTCCTCGGCGCGGCGGTGCCGTTCTTGTTTAGCAGCATGACGATCCGCGCCGTCGGCCGCGCGGCGTTTCTCATTGTCAACGAGTGCCGCAAGCAGTTCCGCGATAAAGATATTTGGGAAGGGCGCAAGCGGCCCGATTACGGCCGCGTCGTCGACATCTGCACCGGCACCGCGCAGAAGGAACTGATCGGCCCGGGACTTCTGGCGATCGGCACACCGTTGATCGTCGGCTTTCTGCTCGGGCCGTTCGCCCTCGGCGGTTTCCTCGCGGGGATGATCGTGGCTGGGCAGTTGCTCGCGGTGTTCATGTCGAATGCGGGCGGGGCGTGGGACAACGCCAAGAAGATGGTCGAAGACGAACCGCGCACCAAACATTCGGGGAAGGGATCCGACAAGCACAAGGCGAGCGTCACCGGCGATACCGTGGGCGATCCGCTCAAGGACACGGCCGGTCCGGCGATCAACCCGCTCATCAAAGTGATGAACATGGTCAGTCTGCTCGCCTTGCCCTTGGTCATCGTGCACAACGTCAAGGACGGCACCGGCGACGGCTGGCTCGGCGGGGGAATCGCGCTGATCGCGGCCTTGGCGGTCGGTTGGGCGTGGTGGCAATCCAAGCGGGAAAGCCCGGATCAAAATGCGATGGACGAAGTGCAAAGCTGATGCGAATCGGGTACCGCCGCGAGCGATACCCGATCCCGATCAATGCACGACGGGCTTCTTGGCGTCCACGATCTCTTGCAGGGAGACGGCGTTGGAAGTGCCCCCCTTCGGCAGGGTGTAATAGATCGACACCGCTTTCGGGTCGGCGCGTTTCGAGAACTTGAAGTCGCCCTGCACCGGCACCCCGCGCGGCTCCGCCGGTAGCGACACCATCCAGTAGCCACCTTGTTCGGGCAAATCGTAGAGGTGCAGAACCTGCGTCGATTCATCGAAGTTCAAGCGGGTGGCATCCGGGATCGGACCCTTGGTGCGCGCATCCCCTTGTGAGAGCTTCGGCGTCTCGGTGCCATTCTCTTCGGAGGGGAGGGTGGGTTGGGAATCGCAGGACAGTCCCGCGAAAGCCAAGCCGCTCGCTACCACTCCGAGTTTCATCCGTACCCACTTCATGGCCGCCCTCCGGGTGCCGGGATTGTGAATCGACCGGGCGCCGCATCCGGTCAACCGTTAATTCTACCACACGGATGGGGATAAATCTTCGCGGGTTGGCAAGCGGGGGGTGTGGCTTTGGGTTTTGGCACGACGCCTGTCCCGTAGGGGCACCCCTTGTGGGGGCCCGGATTCGCAAGGCACGGGGATTGTGATGTCCCGCACTTCCCGAGCGACCGTCACCGGGTATC
>JAYTBD010000078.1:0-2292 GCA_043737155.1 Fimbriiglobus sp.
TTTGAAGTGAACCATCCTTTTCCCGGAACGGCTTCTCTTGGGGGTCGGCGGGTTTCGCGGACTCAACCCGCCCTACGGTGATCACTCCGACGCGCAAAAACTCGCGGTGGGATTGTCCTTCGGGTAAACTACATCTCTCGACCCCGCCCGGATTCGACACCATGCTCACACTCACTCCCTCGCGCCGCGTCGCGCTCCGCATCGGCGGGGCGGGGTTGCTCGGCATGGGCTTCCCGCAATTGATGCAAGCCGCGGAGCGCGCCAAACCGAAGGCGCGCGCGAAGGCGGTCATCTTCCTGCACCAGTGGGGCGGGCCGGGCCAACACGAAACCTTCGACCCCAAACCCGACGCCCCGGACAACGTCCGCGGTTGGTTCGGCAAACCGATCGCCACGAAAACGCCCGGCCTGTTCATCGCCGAGAAGCTGCCCGAGACCGCGAAGATCACCGACAAGCTGACGATCATCCGGTGCATGCAGCACACGACGAAGATGAACAACCACAACTCGGCGGGCTACTACAGCCTCACCGGCATGGCCCCGCCGACGGACGATCAGCGCCTCCGCGATTCGTCGGATTTGTTCCCCGCTTTCGGCAGCATCGTCAGCAAGTTCGCCCCGGCGCCCAAAGGGGCCGCGACGTTCGTGTCGTTCCCGCACGTCATCGCCGACGGCTCCATCACCCCCGGTCAGCAGGGGAGCTTCCTCGGCAAGTCGCACAACCCGCTCTTCGTCGCCGACGACCCGAATCGGGAGAACTTCAAACTGCCCGAGTTGAGCCTGCCCGACGGCATCACGCCCGCGCGGTTGAACAGCCGCACCGAGATGCTCAAGCTCATCGATGGCCAGTCGGATTTGCTCGAGCAATCGGCCATCGCCCGCGGCGTCGACGAGTCGTACCAGAAGGCCGTGGCGATGTTGACCTCGCCGAAGTTCAAGGAGGCCTTCGACCTGACTAAGGAGAAGAAGGAAACGCGCGACCGCTACGGCCGGACGACCTATGGCCAGTCGTGCTTGCTCGCCCGGCGGATGGTCGAAGCGGGGGCGAAGTTCGTCAACGTGTACTTCGCGCGCTCTATCGGCGGAGCGGGCAACGGCTGGGATTACCACGGCTTCCGCGGCGAGAGCGTCCCGGATCGGTTGAAAGAATTGATGCCGATCACCGATCGGACGCTGCCGGCGCTCGTGAACGACCTGAGCGAACGCGGGTTATTGGACAGCACGCTCGTCGTCTGGGTCGGCGAGTTCGGACGCACGCCGAAGATCAGTTCGAACGGGGGCCGCGATCATTGGCCGGCATGCTACAACGCGGTGCTCGCCGGCGGCGGGACGAAGGGCGGCTTCGTGCTCGGCAAGTCGGATAAGCTCGGCGGACAGCCGACCGAGGGCCGGGTGACACCCGAGGATTTGGCCGCGACGATGTTCGAGGCGCTGGGGATCGACCCGGAGACGGAAATCCGCGATGCGTTGAATCGGCCATTGCCGATCAGTCGGGGCAAGGCGGTGGGGGAGGTGTTTGCGTGAGGGATTTAAATGTAGGTCACCCAGCGAATCACGACGACGGGCTGTATTTCGTGGACTCCGTACTCGAAATACAACGGGTGTTCGACCATGTGGTGAATGACCATCCGCATCTTGCGCATGTGATAGATCGGATCGCCTTGCCCGCGGGGATCGGCTTTGAGTTTGGCGATGGCGCGTTCAATGGTATCGATCAAATCGTGCTCATGGGTTCCGTAAATCCCGTGTCTGAGCAAAGCGCGGAGTTGTGCTCTCGCTTGGCCGGTGACATCAACACGGAATGCTGACTCACCAGTCGATATGGTCATGCGTTCGCTCCGCCAGAATCGTCTTTCGCGACCCGAATCATCTCGTGCAACTCGGCGAGCACCTGATCCGCCGGAAAACGCTCGTCATCGTCCTCGATGTATTCGATCAATTTTTCGGGCGTGAACAGCGCGCGGTGTTTCGCATAAATGGCGGCTTTCTCTTGCGGGGTGTAGTCCGGTGGGCTGGGCCGGTTCGATTCGCTCATCGCTGGACTCCGGGGGTTCTCGGCTCGCTCCATTCTATCACGCGCCGTCGGGTTTTTCACCGCCTTCTTTCATGGTTGCTGACAGTCAGGAACGAATGCCGCGTCCAAGCTTCTTCAGCCCGAATGGGCTGGGAGATCTCAGCCCATTCGGGCTGAAGAATCCCGATCACTTGTGTCGCTCACCCCTTCTTCTTCTCCGCGAGCTTCCCTTTCAGTTTCTTCAACTGCTCCGGATCGAGGCCGCCCTTCTCGAACTCT
>JAYTBD010000079.1:0-5735 GCA_043737155.1 Fimbriiglobus sp.
TCGACCTCGGCTTTGAAGCCGGGGTACTTGCGCATCTGGTCGATGCTGACGCCGCGGCTCGCGTTATAATTCACCGGCAGCAGCGACACCATGTCTTCGACGCGGGCCGCCCGGCCCATGATCCAGAGGATGATGCTGACCACCAGGATCAGGGTGAACATGCACCCGCCGACGATCCCGAGGAGCAGGAATTCGTTCATGAAGACCCGCTCTTGCTCCATCTTGTTCTTGGCGATCTTCTTCTTCTTCGGCTCCGCGGGCGCGGCGACCTTCGGCGCCTCGGCTTCCGACGGCTTCGCGCCGGTTTCGGACGGCGCCGGCGCGTCGAAGGTCTCGTTGCACTTCGGGCACTCGATGGGCGTGCCGACGGGTTGCTCCTCTTCGAGCCGGAGTTTCGCCTTGCACGCGGGGCAGCGGTAATCGAAGGCCATGGCCCACCTCGGGACGAACGGGGATCGCTGTCGTTATAGAAATCACCAATCGCCGGGGACAACTTCGCCGCCGGCCCGGGTGCTCAGGCCTTGCAACACGTACGGATCGAGCGACACCCGGACGAACCGCACCGAGGCGTCGCCGAGGGCCAAGTTCACCCCGCCGGTGTGCCGGCTGCCGTGGGCCGACATGCGATCCCAGACTTGCGTGCTCAGCTTGGCCCACGACACCGGGGGCGGTGGCATCGGCGGGAACGTCGGCGTCGGCGGGATGTACGGGGCCGGGTGGCCGTAGTTCAGCGATTGCCCCGCGCTCACCAGAACCCCGGCGCCTGCATTCGGCCCGAATGATCCCGCCCACGCCGCGAACGAACCGATCGAAGCCAGTGGCGGATACGGCGCCGGATCGTCGAGCGGAGCCTTCAGAAAGCTGTCGAGGTTGCCGTCCCCCACGAGGCGTTCACCGAGCAGGATCGTGCTGGTCAAACCGTCGGTGACATCGGTGAGCCGCACGGTATTGCCGCTGTTGAACGTGGAGTAGCCGAACATCCCGTCGTTGGTCGCGCGGAAGCTCGGGTAGGCCTTGGTGCCCGCGTTCCCGGCGTACGTCGACGAACCGCGAGACGAGCTGCCGAACTTCGAGGGATTGTCCATCCCGGCCATCGGGCAGACGAATGTGCCGATGGGCGCCGCCGCGACGGTGCCGTCGCCCCCGTAGTTGGCGCTCGGATTCGCGTAGTTCCACCGCTGCGCTACATTACCTTGCTCGATGTGCGGGAGCAGCTCGATGAACAACCCCGTCCAACGGCCGTCGGGCCCCGGCTGGGCGACGCCGGGCGGCAACCGGCCGTTGGTGTCGTGGTAGTTGTGGGCCGCGAGGCCGAGCTGCTTGAGGTTGTTCTGGCAGCGGATCCGCGCCGCCGCCTCGCGCACCTTCTGCACCGCCGGCAGCAGCAATCCGATGAGGATCGCGATGATGGCGATGACGACGAGCAGTTCGATCAGGGTGAACGCCGACCGGACCTTGGGCATACGGACCTCGACGGGGATGATCACTCTATAGTCGGAGATTGCGGGGCGTGCGCCAACCGGGAAAGTGTATGAAATCCCACAATTGAGCGGGAATCACGCGGAATGTGATGGCAGCTGGCTGATTGCTGATACCTGATCGCTGACAACTGTCCCATGCGAAACCTTGTGAAATCAATAGATTTCAACAATCAGCGGACAGCTCTCAGCAAGACCACCCGTCACGAGTTACGGCTGGACCGACCTCACCCTTGTCATCCGGCACCCTATTTCCCTATACTGAACCCTTCGGTGCCGCAATTTTCCGGCCGGCCTTCGCGTGCTCCACCGACACGCGGCAAGGGCTGGCTCGGGCGTTCGGAATCTCTTTCCGCGCACCCGGACCGACATCATTGGGGACGTATCCGTGACCGAACAATTGGTCGATTTGAAGGCGTTGCTGGTCGAGCGCGAAGAATTCGAAGGCAGCATGGTGTCGAAGCTGCGCGAGGGGCTCAGCCAAGGGGCGAACCAGATCCGCGCGCTCAAGGACATCAACGATACGCTCACCAAGCGCCTCGCTGCGGCCCCGGGGCCGCAGCAGAAGAAGCTCCACCTCAAACTGGGCGTGGTGCACCACTACCTCGGCCACACCAACTTGTCGATCGAGCACCTCAAGCAGTCCGAAGGCCCGCTGGCCTCGTTCTTCCTCGGCCGCAGTTATCTCCTCAAAGGCGATTACGACGACGCGCTGAAAGCCTTCGACAAAGCCGAGAAGAGCGGCTACGCGGCACAGTCGGTGCAGTTCCAGCGCGCGGGCGTGTTGCGGGCGCAGGGCGAGACCGGACAGGCGAAGCAGATCCTCGCCAAGGTCAAGGACATGGCCGCGCACAATCCGGAGTACCACTATCAGCACGGCGGCGTCGCCGAGGCCGAGGGGGACACGGTACTCGCGGTCAAGTCGTACGAGCGCGCCGTGGAACTCGACCCGTCCCACTCGGCCACCCTGTTCCGCCTCGGGTTCCTCAACGACCTCGCCGGCAACGACGACGAAGCCATCGGTTACTACGAGCGCTGCCTGAAGCACCCGCCCATCGGCAAAGGGGTGCTCTACAACCTCGGCGTGCTCTACGAGGATAACGAGCGCTTCGACAAAGCGGCCGAGTGCTTCCGCCGGTTGGCGAAGGCCGACCCGCTCGACGAGCGCGCCCGCCTGTTCTGCAAGGACGCCGAAGCCGCGCTGACGATGTACTACAGCCCGGACGAAGAGCAGGTGAGCGTCCAGTTCAAGCAGGTGATGGAAACGCCGATCACCGACTTCGAACTCAGCGTGCGGAGCCGGAACTGTCTGAAACGGATGAATATCCGCACGCTCGGGGATCTCACGCGGGTGAGCGAGCCGCAACTGCTGGCGAGCAAGAACTTCGGCGAGACCTCGCTCGACGAGATCAAGATCATCATGAACGCGAAGTCCTTGCGCATCGGGCAATCGCTCGACCAAGGGCAGCAGTACGAGTTCCGCTACCGGCCGCAGTCGAACCTCTCGCCCGAAGAGCAGGCGATGTTGAGCAAGCCGGTGTCGGAGTTGAACTTGTCGGTGCGGGCGCGGAAGTGCATGAATCGGTTGAACATCGCCACGCTCGGGGAACTCTGCCAGCGCACCACGGATGAATTGCTGGAGGCGAAGAACTTCGGCATCACCTCGCTGAACGAGGTGAAGGAGAAGCTCACAATCATGGGGCTGAAGCTGCGGGGTGATTGAGGGTGCGCCGCGGAGGTGATCAGCGGAATACTGGCGAGCCGGCTGGCGTAAGCCACCGGAGTCGGGCAAGCAGTGAGACTCCGGAGGCTTACGCCAGCCGGCTCGCCAGTATTCCGCATTCGATGATTCCCCTTCCCTCACCGCCCCGTGTAAATCACGGCGCCGGCTCCCAGCACCATCTCCAGTTCTTCGACGCGCAGGTTGTTCGGGTTCACGAAGAACTCGCTGTTCAACTTGAACTGCATCGCCTTGCCGCCGATGTCGCGGATCGCTAAGTAAACCGGGCACTGACCCTTCGATTTTTGCAGCAACCGTGCGACCGATTCGAACAACTCCCGGCCGCTCTCTTCGCCGCGGTAGTTCATCCGCAGCAGCACACCGCGGGTCAGTTCCTTCTTGGCGTCTTCGAGCGTGAAGATCTTCTTGACCATGAAGTCCGGCTCCGGGCGGTCGCCGTGCTCGAGGATCCCTTCGAACAGCGCGATGGAATCGTCCTTGACGAGGTCTTGGAATTTCGCCAGTTCGTCGGACCAGAGGCAGCACTTCACGCTGCCGGTGAAGTCTTCGAGCCGGAAGAGCGCGAAGCGTTTGTTGCTCTTGTTCGTGCGGACGTTCAGATTCGTGATCATCCCGCCCAAGCGCGCTTCGGACCGGTCCGCGGCCTTCGCCAACTGGGCGGTGTCGTGGGTGCGGAAGCGCCGCAGTTGGTCGTCGAACTGCGACAGCGGGTGGCTCGACATGTAGAAGTCGAGCACTTCCTTCTCGTACTTCAGCTTCGTCAGGTCGTCCCACTCCTTCACTTCGTGGAGGGCCTCGCTGAATCGCAATCCGCCGGGAAGTGAGCCGACCGAGACGGCGGTGATTTCGTCGTCCATGCCGTCGAAGATGCTCTTCTGCCCGCGCCGTTTATCGACGGCTTTGTCTTCCGCCGCCTGCACGGCGCGCGGCAGCGTGTGGAGCGTCGCGTTGCGGTTGTTCTGCCCGAAGCAGTCCATTGCCCCGCCTTTGATGAGCTTTTCGATCTGCGCCTGTTTGACGATGCGCAGATCGACGCGTTCGCAGAAGTCGAACAGATGGCGGAAGGCCCCGCCTTCTTCGCGGGCGCGGACGATCTCGCCGGCGGCGCCGCGGCCGAGTCCTTTGATCGCGGTCAGGCCGAAGATGATCTTGCCGTTGACCACGTCGAAGTCGGGCTGCCCCTTGTTGACGCTCGGCGCTTCGACCTCCACCCCGAGCTTGCGCGCGTCGGCGATGTGGTCGACCATGATGTCGCGCTTGTTGCCGTCGTCGATTTCGGACGACAGCAGCGCCGCCATATACTCGGCCGTGTAGTGCGTCTTCAGGTACGCCGTCTGAAAGCCGATCTGGGCGTAGGCCGCGGTGTGGGATTTGTTGAACCCGTAGCCCGCGAAGAAGACGATCTTCTCGAAGATTTCCTCGGCGATGTCGCGCTTCACGCCGTTGGCGAGCGCCCCCTTCAAGAAGTCTTCGCGGCCCGCTTCGATCTTATCCGGGATCTTCTTACTGATCGCCTTGATGACCGCGTACGCCTTGCTGAGTTCGATGCCGCCCAAGCGGTTGAGGATGCGCATGATCTGCTCTTGGTAGACGAAGATCCCGTAGGTTTCGTCGAGCACGCCCGCCATGACCGGGTGCGGGTAGGTCCACTTCTCCCGGCCGTGCTTGCGGTTCACGTAGCTATCGACCATGCCGCCCTTCAGCGGCCCCGGCCGGTACAGCGCAAGTACGGCGATGAGGTCGCGGATGTTGTCCGGCTTCATCTGCTTGAGCAATTCGCGGATGCCGTCGGACTCGAGTTGGAAGACACCTTTGGCATCGCCGCGCTGGAGCAACTTGTAGGTCGCCGCATCGGTGAGGTCGAACTTCATCGGGTCGAGCGTCTCGCCGCGGATGCGGGCGATCATCTTCACGGCGTTGTCGAGGACCGTGAGGTTGCGCAGACCCAGGAAGTCCATCTTGAGCATGCCGACTTTTTCGAGGACGCCCATTTCCCACTGCGTCGTGATGACGATCTCGCCGTCTTTAACATCGCCCTCTTCGTTGTCGGCCTTGCGCATGACGCGCTGCACCGGCACGTAATCGGTGATCGGCCCGCTGGCGATGACCACCCCGGCGGCGTGCGTGCCGACGTTGCGATTCGTCCCCTCCAACTTCATCGCGATGTCGATCCATTGCTTGGTGACCGAGTCGCCGTGGTACTCCTTTTTGAAGTCTGTGACTTCCATCGCGTCTTTGAGGTCCTTCGAAATCGTCCCCTGCATCGGCACGAGCTTGCACATGAAGTTCACGCGCTCGAGCGGGATCTTCATGACGCGGCCGACGTCTTTGAGCGCCGCCTTGGCCGCGAGGGTGCCGAAGGTGCCGATCTGCGCGACCGAGTCTTTGCCGTACTTCTGCTTGACGTACTGGATGACTAACTCGCGCCGATCTTGGCAGAAGTCGATGTCGATGTCGGGCGGCTCGGAGCGGTTCGGGTCGAGGAAGCGCTCGAAGAGCAAGTCGTATTCGAGCGG
>JAYTBD010000080.1:0-5731 GCA_043737155.1 Fimbriiglobus sp.
GCCCACCACCTGCCCGGCTCGACCTTCCAAGAAGCCGCCATCGGCAGCCTCGCACCCTTTCGCTTGGGGCTGACCGCGACCCCCGAACGCGCCGACGGCGGCGATCTCCTACTGCCCGAACTGATCGGCCCGATCATTTACCGCCGGGAAATTCAGGAGCTGGCGGGGGACTACCTCGCCGGGTATCGCACCGAGCAACTGATGGTCGACTTGACACCCGAGGAAGCTCAGACTTACCGCGACTGCCGGGAGGAATACCGGATGTTCGTCGAGCAGCGCGGCATCAGCTTCGGCGCGCCGAACGGTTGGCAGCGTTTCATTTTCGAAGCGAGCCGCAGCCCCGAAGGGTGGAGCGCACTGCGCGCGTACCGGGAACAGAAACGGATCGAACGCCAAGCCTCGGGAAAGTTCAAAGCCCTCGAAATGCTGCTGAACAAGCACGCCGCCGAGCGCACGATCATCTTCACCGCGGACAACGCCACGGTCTACGACATCGCCCGGCGCTTCCTCGTCCCCGCGATCACGAACGAAACCAAAGCCAAGGAGCGCGTCAAGATTCTCGAGCGCTTCCACCGCGGCGATTACTCGGTACTCGTGAGTTGCCAAGTCCTCAACGAAGGGGTCGACGTCCCCGCCGCCAGCGTCGGCATCGTGCTCTCGGGTTCCGGTAGCGTGAAAGAGAATGTCCAGCGCTTGGGGCGCATATTGAGGAAGTACGGCGACAAACAAGCCACGCTGTACGAGATCATCGCGCGCGGCACCGCGGAGGAATACACCTCCGACCGGCGACGACAACACGGCGCTTTTCAATAGTAGTGCGATGTATTTTTCGTTAGCCGGACGCGCTAGCGACGGTCACGAACCGTGTGACGATAGTGCCCAAAGCAATGGAGTGTCCCGGATCGTGGCCGTCGTAGCGCGTCCGGCAAACGGGGAATGCCAACATTCGGAGTGGCCAACATGCTCGTCGGCAAACAGGTCCGCGTCCGCAGTGCCAAAAATCGCCTCATCCCCCTCTATCTCAAACCGGACTCGGGCGAGTACCTCGCGGCCGCGCGGCAATTGATCACGGCGTACCGGGCCGCGCCGACGCGCACGCGCGGCGAGATCGAAGAGGATTTGAAAATGTTCGTCGGCGAAGGGCCGGGGGCATTGATCCACCAAGGTTTGGCTAAGCTACTCGAAGATCGCTGCGACTTCGAAGTCGCCTCCGAATTGACACCGGACTCATTGCGGGAAGCGGTCTTTGAATCGGCGGCCAAGCACCGCGCCGACGCCGCGAAAGCGGGGGTCCCCTTCGACCGCGCCGTCGTGCTCGCCGAGGTGTCGGAACTGCTCGCGCTGCCGACGGAGTCGATCGATCGCGGTTTGTTCGCCGACCTCAAAGACGAACAGCGCGTGCTCTCATTCGACGACTGCACGCCCGAGTTTTTGCTCAACCGCTACAACGTCGCGCTGGCCCAAGCGGTGCTGCTGCGCAGCATCGGCATGGAGGTCCGCGTCTGGGGGGAAACCCCCGCCCGCTTCCGACAACTCTTTCGCGCGGTGAAGTTCCACAAGCTCATCGCCACAATCCGCAGCACCGACGGCAACAGCTACACTCTCGCGCTCGACGGCCCGCTGTCGCTGTTCAGTTCCACGCAGAAGTACGGCTTGCAGCTCGCCCTTTTCCTCCCCGCGATCTTGCATTGCAAGGCCTACGAATTGAAAGCGACCGTCCGCTGGGGGGCCGAGCGCATCGAGAAGCATTTCTCGCTCACCCCGGCCGACGGATTGAAATCGCACCTGCCCGATTTCGGCGTCTACACGCCGCGCGAGATCGGCCATTTCGAACAGAATTTTCGCGATGGCGTCGAAGGCTGGATCTTGGCGAGCGACCCCGCCCCGCAGACCGTGGAAGGCACGACGTGGGTGCCCGACTTCACGCTCACACACACGGCCAGCGGCAAGTCGCTCTTCGTCGAAGTCCTCGGCTTCTGGCGGAAAATGAATGTCGAAGCCCACTATCAGCGCTTGAAGCGCGGCCTCCCGGGGAAGTTCTTGCTGGTGATCTCCGAAGCCTACCGCGCCGACGAAACCGACGAGATGGCCCTCGGCAACGAAGTCTACCGTTACAAGCGAACGCCCTCCGCGGGGGAGGTGGCGCGGATCGCCGCGGTGTTGCTGGGGGTGGGTGGCGCGAAGAAGAAGTGAGGGCGTGGAATCACTCGTCGTGTTTTTGAAGTGCTTTGACTCGGCGGAAAACCGCAATGCTGTAGCCGTTCGACTTCGTAGACTTGATTTCCGTAGGCCGCTCCGTGTTTGTCGTTAGCTTGGCGGTTGGGCATCATGCCGGGGAATTGACGTCGGGCGGGACGGAGGTCCGAGGAGGTGCGCCGGACAGACTCATCGGAGTTATTGATCCACCCGATTCGACTTTCCCCGTTCCGTTCGTCCTTCTGGTGTGCTATCGTCCTACAATGTGCGTGTGGGTGGTTTCCGCAAGTCGAGGTGTCCCATGAGCCGCATGAGCCGGGAATTCGGGTTGGTTCTGCTCGGGGCGGGTATTCTGACCGCGGGCTATTTCACCGCTGCGTCCCCCGAAGCGGAAATGGAAAAGAAAGCCGACGAACAGGCCGCGGACCGCACCGGCAACGACAGCCGGACCCATCATCACCGTCACGGTTTCGTCCCCCTGTTCTTGTTCGTGCACAGCCCCGCTTATGCCGGCCACGCATCGGGTCGGCCGACATCGTATTCGCCGACGACCCGCGCGGGCGGCTTTGGCGGCGCCGGCCGGGCGATGGCCGGCGGCGGTAGCTGACCCGCCATGCACCGCATGACGGTCACACCCCGGGCCGATTGGCAGCGGAAGGTCGAGGCCTTGGGCCTCCATTTCCACACCCTCCGCGACGAGCCGTACTGGGACGAGTCGGCTTGCTACACCTTTTCCAAATACGAAGTCGACAGCATCGAACGGGCCACCTACGCCCTCTGGGAAATGTGCTTGGAACTCGTCCAGCACGTCATCGATAACAAGATGTTCGGCCTGTTCCTGATCCCGCCCGAGTTCGAAGAGATCGTGGTCCGCAGTTGGGACGAAGATTGGCCTTCGGTCTACGGTCGCTTCGATCTCGCCTTCGACGGCGTCGGTCCGCCCAAGCTGCTCGAGTTCAACGCCGACACGCCGACGGGTTTGGTGGAAGCGTCCGTCGCGCAGTGGCACTGGCTCAAGGAAACCGACGACCGCGGCGATCAGTTCAACAGCATCCACGATCGCCTGCTCGAAGCGTGGACCGCGGCGAAGGCGTTCAACCCGGCCCCGATCCACTTCGCGGCCATCGAGGGGAACGTCGAAGATTACATCACCGTGGAATATCTGCGCGACACGGCGATCCAAGCGGGCCTCACCACCGCTTATCTCGACATCGAAGCCATCGGTTACGACACGGCCCGCAAGCGTTTCACCGATCCGCAGAACCGGGTGATCCAAACGATCTTCAAACTCTATCCGTGGGAATGGCTGACGAAGGACACCTTCGCCCGGCACATCCCGGACTCGGGTACAAAGTGGATCGAACCGCCGTGGAAGATGATTCTCTCGTGCAAGTCGATCCTGCCGTTGCTCTACCAGTTGAACCCGGATTCGCCGTTTCTATTGCCGGCGTGGTTTGAACAACCGGCGTTCGGGAGCTATGTTCGCAAGCCGGTGCACGCGCGCGAAGGGGCGAACATCCAAGTCGTGCGCAACGGCGTCGCCGAGCAAGAGACCGAAGGGGCGTACGACACTTCGGTGTGCGTCTACCAGCAGTTGGCGAACTTGAAAGCCCACGACGGCATGTACCCGATCGTCGGCAGTTGGATCGTCCACGGCTGGGCGTGCGGCATCGGCATCCGCGAGGACAGTCGGATGGTCACACAGAATACGAGCCGGTTCGTCCCTCACAAGCTGTCGGACTGAGTGATACCCCATCGGAGAGTGCCATGTCCGAGTCGTTCGATTACGCCGCGCTCGATTCCGAGGCGAAGAAATACCTCGGCGATGTCCGCCGCGCGGGTGGCCGTGGCGCCCCCGGCCTCTTCCACACTGTGTCCGACAAGCGGCCGATCTGGGCGAGCGCGTGCGGGATCGTCGTGTTGCCTCTGTTCCTTTGGATCGGCTATACCTCCAGCAAACCGCCGTGGGCCACGGCCATGCTGCAAACCGCCGGCATCCTGCTCGGCGGCTGGCTCATCTGGTTCGCCCTACGCCGGTGGATGGCGAACACCGATAACTACGCGGGCTACTTTTACTACTACGATTCCGAACACGCGTTCATCGGCGAAGGGGAAACGCTCCGTGTGTTCCAGATCCCACCCGGGGCCGAGGTCGTGCCGCAAGGGGTCGGCTCCGTCCTCGTCACCACGGAGATGGACGAGTTCAGAGTGCCGGTGCCGAACCGCGTCTTCGGCGAGCGGGTCGCCGATTATTACCACGCCCTCGAATGGGTGCGCAGCCGCGAGGACGGCCCGTTCGTCGATCTCGAATCGGACGAAGCGGGGGCCGTGGCCAAGTACATGGCGGAGGAAGACGAAGCCCCGCCGAATGTGACCGAGGCCGATCTCCGGATCGACACCATGACCGACCGCGTCCGTCAAAAGGGTCGGGCCAAAACGGGCGTGCTCGGTTTGCTCGTCTGGTTGGCCGTCGGCGGCGGTGCCTATGCTCTCTTCTTCTCGACTAACGGGGTTCTCCAAGACAACATGGCTTTCGCCGCGGCGCGCGACAACATCGGCAGGGAGAGCGCGGACAAGTTCACCGGCGCCCAAGGCCTGCGCGATTACCTGTTGAACGAGCGCAACACACGCAATCGGGACGAAGCCAAGGCGCTGCTCTCGAAGTTGTACGATGC
This sequence comes from Fimbriiglobus sp., assembly GCA_043737155.1. GTDB lineage: Bacteria > Planctomycetota > Planctomycetia > Gemmatales > Gemmataceae > JALHQU01. Next base: position 4,872 of record JAYTBD010000080.1, read on the forward strand.
GCCGATCGCCCAGGTGCAACGCAACCCGGCGGCCGATCCGCAACTCCGCGACGGCATGGTCGCACTCCTCGAATCGCTGCGAGGCCCGGACACACCGGCGGTGTCGATCGCGGTCACCAACATCGATTCCCCGACGGTTACGAACCTGTCGAAAGGATTGCGGGCGCGCTTCGCCGACGGCATCGCCACCGCCGTCGGCAAGGATTTGATCGTCTTCGGGGATCACCCGGCCGACAAGCCGGCTCTATTGACGATCCACTACAGCCGTAACGTCGATGGAAGTATGGCGTGGACGGCCGAGATCCGCACGAAGCCGGATGATTCGACCGTTTACCGCGCGAACGGTGTGACGGCTCCGGTATTCGCGCAGACGTTTCAGCCCTCGCCGATAACCTTCGGCCAGCCGACGCCGGAGCTACCCCCGGCCGAAACCGACCCGAGTACCGAAGCGATTTACAACGATGTAATGATGAAACTCATCGGTCAAACGCCCGGCAAGCTCGTGATCACGAATGAGGATTGGTAAAAGCTCGGCGCAGCTCGTACGCGGCCTTTTCCGGGGGCACGGCGTTGAGAAAGCAGCCGCTGCCCCATTCGAACCCGGCCGCGCGCGCCGTGCGCGGGATGAACTCCCAGTGCCAGTGATAGTGCGAGTTCGCCCGCGCCCGCAGCGGGGTCGTATGGAGGAACGCGTTGTACGCCGGCTCCGCGAGCACGGCGTCAAGTGCGGCCAGCAACTCGAGCATCAGCCCCGCGAGTTCGGCCAGCGCGGCGTCGCCGGTGATCTCGTAATGGCTGGCGTGGTACTTGGGCAGCACCCAAAATTCGTACGAAAAACGCGGGGCGAACGGGCACAGTGC
>JAYTBD010000081.1:0-13128 GCA_043737155.1 Fimbriiglobus sp.
ACCGGTCAGTCCGCGATTCTGATACACGGGAATGCCATCGACTTTGCCCACCCGACGGATGTTCTCGGCCGTCAAGAGGTATTGCCGGGCCAAGAGACCGGCGAGGTTGCTCTCGCCGAAAACGAATGCGATGGCCAACGAAGGCCGACCCGTCTTCGCGTCGAAACCGGTGAGCGCCGCGGCGACCCCGCGGAGCTTTTTGAATTCGGCCAACATCTCGGGGGACGTGAGCAAACTCCGCTCCCCCGCTTTCTTCAAACCATGCAGCGGCATCGACGGCATCAATTTGTCGCGGCGGTCGTGGCCGTGCCCGAGGCTATCCGCGAGGAGCGTGCCCTTCACGAACTCGGCGAGCGAATCGGCCGTGCCCACCGGTTGGCCGATCTCCGCATAGGCCAAGGTGCCCGCGGGGAAAAGCTCCGTGAGATCTTTGGGATCCGCAGCCCGCGCCGATAAAGAGAACGACAATGCGGACGAAACAAGCAGGATGCGGTGCACCATATCGGATTCTCGGCAGCCTGGAAAAAAGCTCGAGGACGGCTTGATTCTATTGACCCAACTTGCGGATGATTCGGTGGACGGTGCCGAGATACGCCGGAATTTACCCAACCTTCACACGCCGTTCAATCGAAATGGATAGAGTCTTCCGGGGTGGATCGTCCTGCGGCGATAATTTCTTCGCTACAGCGGGCCACCGAGTTTCCAAGGAGTATCGAATGCGTGCGATGCTGACGATGGCCCTTATCGCGGCCTTGGCCTGGTCCGCCGGTGCGGTGCGAGCCGACGAGGAAACGATCGCCCTCGACAAACTGCCCAAGGCCGTGCTCGAGACCGCGAAGAAGCGCTTCCCCAAAGCCGAGATGATCGAAGCCGCCAAGGAAACCGTCGACGACAAGGTCGAGTACGAAATCACGCTCAAGGATGGCGAGACCAAGTACGACGTGATGTTCAGCCCGGACGGCAAGATCACGCTCATCGAAAAAACCATCGCCGCCAAGGACCTCCCCAAAGCGGTGGCCGACGCCGTCGAGGAGAAATATCCGAAGTCGACCGGCAAGATCTACGAAGAGATGACCAAAGTGACGGACGGCAAAGAAGCGCTCGCCTATTACGAAGTGCTCCTCGAAACGGCCGACAAGAAGATGTTTGAAGTCGAAGTCTCGCCGGAAGGCAAGATTCTGAAGACGGAAGAGAAGAAGGAAGAGGAGAAAAAGGACAAGAAAGACAAGAAGTAATCGGGAGGGACGGGCTGAACATCGTTCGGCCCGTGTTCATGTCGCGGTCAACCGCAAGACACGTCCACCGGCGAGTGACTTACCTCGAAAGCGACGAAAGATTCTTGCATGACCCCTTGGCGGAGTTGCGTCGCCGTGGTCGGAGAGACCATGACCCGCACCCCGCGGATGAACTCGTGCCCGGAGTCGTCGGTCACGCTCTTGAACGGCCCCTTGTACATCACTTCGACCGACTCGGCTTCTCCTTCGGACTGCTTCCGGCCCTCCAATTGAAGCTCGCGCATGCCGACGCCAGCGCGGACGAAGCAAGGCTTCGCGTCGAACTTCAGCATCTTCACGCCCGTCAACCCGGCCTCTTCCAACAGCCGCACCGGGTCTTCTTCGTATGGCACAAAACGCACGGCCCCGGCGGGGCCGGGGAGTTGCGGGCCATTCACAGGTTCTTCGCCGGCCAGCACGTGCACGAACAGACGCCCACCCGGCTTGAGGACTCGCATTGCTTCGTCCATCACCCGTTCGCGTTCGGCGTCGTCCATGTTCAGATTGAACGTCCCGCGGAGTCGGATTTCATCGGCGCTCTCGTCGGCGAGCGGCAGCGTCGCCGGGAACGGCTCGTTCATCCGGTGTTCCCAAGCTACGGGATCGCTCGCCATGGTCGGCGATTTCGGCGTGCCGAGCACCGCGTCTTCCGTTTGCCCCATCCCGCGGTGGTCGATGTCGCCTTCGAAGGTATAGACCTCCCAGAGCGTGCCGTCCGGGTCGTGGGCCCAAAACTTCGTTTGTTTGGCGTAGCAACATTCGACGCCCTCTTCTCGCCGCGTCGGCATCCCGGCCCTTTCCAGCCGCGATTGCATCTCGACGAGCAGCTTCGCATTCGGCATCCGGAAGCCGAGGTGGTTGAGCGGCCCTCCCACCGCGCGCGGCGTCGGTTCTAAAGAGAGCACCAACGGCGGATTGTCCGGTTCGAACTTGGCGTAGTCAGCCATCAATTTCGCGGGTTCCATACCGAAGAGCGTGCGGAAAAACGCGACCGAGCGGTCGAGGTTTGACACATTCAACGACAGGTGGAAGCGGACGCGATTCTCGTCGGCGATGCCCATGGGAAGCTCCGGGTCATTCGTAATAGATGTCGTTCTTGCCGCACTCGGCGTACTTCGTCCGCAGCCAAGCGTGGAATTCGCGGTAGTGGTGGTCGCGTTGGTCGCCGCCGTCGGACTCGGCATTGTAACTCAGATAGAGTTGCCGGCGCCATCGGCCGGACGTGTTCGGATCGGAGCGGTGCGGGGTGAAGCCGCCGAAGATCGCCACGTCACCCGGTTCCAGCAACAGCGGCACGGCCGTGCGTTCGTCCACCGTATCCGCGGGCAGTTCGTGATAGCGGCCATCTTCGACCGACAGCGTTCCGTTTTTGTGGTAGCCGGGGTACACGATGGTGCAGCCGTTGTCGCGGTCGGCCGATTCGAACGGCACGAGCACCGTGAGGAAGCTTTTCGGGAAGCCGGGCCACGAAATCCAATCTTGGTGGAGTTGGTATCCCTTCACCCCCGGCGGCTTGAAGATGAGTTTGTCTTTGAACAAGTGCGCCCCTTCCCCGTAGAGTTGACCCAGCACTTCCAGGAGTACGGGTGACAACGCGATGTCACGAGAGGCGGGACCGAGGTCGATCACGGGGTCGAACGTCTCGAAGGTGCAATCGCCGGTGAAGACGTTGTCCTGCCAACGGCAGCGGATGTTCTTCACCGAGACGAGTTCCTTGCGGCGCTCCGGCAATGCCTCGGCTTCCGCGGCGGCGCGGGCCATCAATTCTTTCGGGAACAATCCCCGGACGACAACGAAACCGTTGTCGTCGTATTCGGATTTCAACGCGCTCGCCCCGCTCATGAATCTTCTCCATTAGCCAGCGGGTTGACCCGGACCCAATAGACGAAGATGGCCAGCGCGATGGCGATGCCGGCGCAGACCACGAATAGCGGGGCGTACTCGCCGGCGCGCGATTTCACCGCGGGGAAGAGTGCTTGACCGAAGGCCGAAAAGAGCACGGTCAGCAATTGGGCCGCACCTTGGATGCGGCCGAGCGACGCCGGACCGTAGAGTTTCCGCCAAACGCTGAAGAAACAGACGGTGATCGCGCCGCCGCACGCGGCGAGCGCGCAGGCGTAGAGGTAGATCTGCCACTCGAGCGCGATGAGCGGAAACGATGCGAGGGTCGCTCCGAATCCGGCCAGCGCCGCGGCGAAGAGCCGACCCAAGTGGACTCGGGTGGCGAGCCAGCCGCCGAGTAAATTCGCCGCCAGCCCCACGGGGATTCCGACGATAGTCACGTTCAAGAACACCGCCTTATCGAACCCGCGTTCGGCGAGAATTGACTCGTTGAAGAGCGAGGTGCCGGACGCGACCAAGCCGTAAAAGGACGTCCCGAGTGCGAACGCCCAGAACGCGCCGGTCCCGAGCGCTTCTCGCAGTGTGCGACTCGCATCCGGAATCGCGTCGGATTGCGAAGCGTCCGAATCCAAAGCCGTGTTGCGAACGAGAACTGCGCACAGTCCGGCCGCGAGCAAGACGCCGACGCCGATGCCCGCGAATGGCCCGCGCCATTCGTCGGGGTTCGCGGTCACCACTTCCCGCAACGCCACAAACGCCGCGATGAACCCCAGCGACGTGAGGCACGCGTACAGCCCCATCGCCAACCCCGTGCGCGTGCGGGCCGAGCGGCCGATCAGCGTGAGGCTGGCGACGGAGAGCGCGCTTTGGCCGAAGCCGCGCGTCAGTAAAATCAGGATGAACAGCCCGGCGATCCCGCCCGTCCACGCGGACAATCCGAACACCGAGAACGCGAGGAGGACCATGACGCCGACCAAGACCGCCCGCGTGCCCCAACGGTCGGTCAACCAGCCGCACGGCAGGCAAAACAACGCGCCGAGCAGCGTGGCGATCAAGCCGATTAATCCGTAGTCTTCGCGGTCGATTTGGAACGTGCGCAGGATCGGCTCGGTGAATAGACCTAAGCCGTGCGTGCGTCCGGGTAACGTGGCAACCATCGCCAACGCCGCGACCGCCACGTGAATCCAGCGCCGAGATGCGTGCGACGTCCGGTCCATTAAAAATCGCCCGGCACTTCGCCGCCCGCGCGGGTGCTGGCCCCGCGCCACACGGTCAGATCGACTCCATCGCGCACGAACCGGACGCTACCGTCGCCCAACAAGCAATTCACCCCGCCGGTGTGCCGGCTGCGGGCGGCGCGATAACCGACGGCGGTATAGGTGAAGTTCGCGGCGAACGGGTCGTTGGCGATGCAGTCGAAGCTCTTGCTGTTCGGCGCATAGTAATGGTTGTAACTCACGCAGCGGGCTTCACCCGACGCCCACATGAAACCCCTGCGGTTGTAGCCGTTCCAATTCGATGGCGTTCCGGAGCAATTCGCATCGCTCGGCAGCGTGCCCGAGAAGCCGGTGTATTTGAAGGCCGTGCGCTCGTCGCCGGGTTGCGTCGCGGTCGCCTCGGCGCCTTCTCCGAGAATACTCTCGGAGAAGGCCACGGTATTCGAAGTCCCGTCGGTCATATCGGTGAACTTCTGGCCGAACTGGGTCGTGAAGATGCCATCCGAATTGACGGGCGAACCGTACCCGCCGCCCGTGGTTCCGGTCCCGTGGCAGGCCACGTAATTCGTCGGACCCATGTTCTGCACGCCGCACGCGCTGCTGACCGGTTCGCCTCGGTCCGAGGGGCAGAGGAAGATGCCGATCTTCTGGACCACCGCGATCTGGTTCCCGGCGGAGATCATCGCCGGCGAGCCGACGTACATCGGCTGGGTCAAATCCATGCTGTTGAAGATGGCGGTCTGTTCCAGATTCGGGTTGAGCTGTGCGAGTACGCTCCAAGTATACCGGTAATTGAGCGACGTCGAGTTCGGTGCCGTGTACGGGTACAACGGCGGGAACTTGCCCGCCGATCCTTCGTAATTGTGCAGGGCCAAGCCGATCTGCTTCAAGTTGTTACCGCATTTCATCCGCGCGGCCGCTTCTCGGACCTTCTGCACTGCGGGCAGGAGCAGCCCGATGAGAATCGCGATGATGGCGATGACCACCAGCAATTCGATCAGCGTGAATGCGGAACGGGTCCGGGGCGTGCTCATGCGAAACCTCGGCGACGGGATCGATCGGAGTTAAGCCTTGATACCTGCCCTTCTGTTAAGATGTTACAGCGCCCCGGGCGGGCGGCCAGAAAAATGGACTCCGATCGGATCTTGACCGGCCGGGCGGGCGATAGAATTGCACCGTCGACCCCGCACGGCGAGAACGGACCATGGCCAAGGACAAACTGCAACCGGAGCGCTGCGCGGAAGTGCTGGGGGCACTCGCGGCCCCGGAGCGGCTCAAAATCGTGCGGTTCCTCGCCGACGGCCCGCGCAATGTCACCGAGATCGCCGGGATGCTCGCGATCCCCGCCGTGAATGTGTCCCACCACCTGACGGTGCTGAAAATCGCCAAATTGATCCGCGGGAAGAAGGCCGGGCGCTTCGTGCATTACGCCCTCTGCCCCGGCGTACTCGGCGATGCGATCGACTCCGGGATCAGCGAACAATCGCTGAATCTCGGCTGCTGCACGCTGGCCCTTCCGCTCGGCGGTGTCAAAACAAAGTGTTGACCGCTTCCCGCGCCGACGGCTCGTACGCCGCGATGAAAATGCGCGCGCAGGCTTCCGCGTCGCTTCCCGCATCATGGTGTTTCAAGCCGATGCCCAAGCGGGCGCACACCGACGGCAAATTGTTGGGCCGCCGGTTCCACTTTTTGCGGGCGATGTGAACCGTGCAGAAGAAGGGCAGCGCGGGAATCGCCAGCCCGGCGGCGATGCAACAGGTGTGGAGAACCCTGCGGTCGAGCGTCGCGTTGTGCGCGACGAAAGCGGTTGCCCCGTCGAGCAAGGGGGCGAACGTCGGCCAGATCTCGCCGAAGACCGGGGCGCCGCGAACCATCGGCCACGTGATGCCGTGGACGAAACTGTTGACGATCCGCGACCGCGGCGGACGGATCAGCACGACTTCCTTCGCCACGACTTTCAAATTCTCGACTCGGACGAGCCCGACGGCGCAGGCGCTGTCCGCGCGCCCGTCGGCCGTTTCGAAGTCGATCGCGACGAACGCCCCCCGCGCCGGCGGCAATCGCAATTCCCTCACTCCTTGGGCACCGCGAAATTCGCGAGGAACAACTGCGGCGGTGCTCGCCCTTCCCCGCGGCTGCTCGTCCACAAGATTTTGGAGTAGTCGGGGCTGAACACCGGCAGCACATCCGAGCCCGGCGAGTGCGTCAAACGCGTCGTCTTGCCGGTCTCGATGTTCATCCAGTAGAGATCGTAATTGGGCCGGGCCAGTTCATTCGAATGGTCGGCAGCGGTGTAAATGATGTGCTTGCCGTCCTTGTACCAAAACGGCGCCCAATAGACCCACTTGTCGTTGGTGGTCAGCGCTTTCTCGCCCGTGCCGTCGGCGTTGACGACGTAGATTTGCAGCCGGTCTTTCTCCTTGCGGTCGGAGCGGAAGATCACCTTGGTGCCGTCCGGACTGAAGAATGGCCCGCCGTTGTAGCAGTCCTTGGCCGTGGTGATCGACTTCGCATTCTTGCCGTCCGCATCCATGACGTAGAGCTGTACGTCGCCGGCGTTGCCCGCGCTGTAGACGATCTTTTTGCCATCTTTCGAGTAGTTCGCCTCGGCCGTGTAAACCTTGGCATCGGGCGTGAGGCACTTCAGGTTCCCCCCGTCGATGTCGGCCTCGTAGATCTTCATGTGCGGGTCGAAGTCCCAAGAATAGCGGCGGCGTTTGCCCGTCTTCGCTTCCTCGGCGCGCAGGGCCAATTCGGCTTCCACATTCTTCTTGATGTCCGGATCCGTGTGGCTGCTGGAGAACAGAATCCGGCCGTTGGTCGGATGGAAGTAAGCGCAGGTCGTCCGGCCCTTGCCGGGACTGACGCGGTGGAACTTGCCCGATTCCAAGTCCTGAACGAAGATCTGGTAGAACGGGTTCCCCGTTTCCTTTTCCTCGGCTTGGAAGATGATCGTCTTGCCGTCGGGGGAGAAGTAGCCCTCCCCGGCGCGGGCGAAGTCTTTCGTCACCGGCTTGATGTCGGCCAAGTGCCTCGCCTCGTCGGCTTTCCAATCCGGTTCGGCCCCGGAGACGAGGGCGAGCGAGAGCAGCAAGGCGTTCATGCGGTCGATCCTAAAGGTGGGTGTGCTTCGCTGCGGGTCGGGGGCTGACGCGCCTGCGCAGGTTTCTGCTCAAACCGAGTTCGCGGCGTTTTTTCAAAATATAGCCCATCGGGCGATCCAATTCCCGCGAAAGCGTCCGTTCGGAGTCGACGCTGCCGAGGCGGGCCAATTCCGCGGGGGTCCACGGCCGCGACGCCTTGGACGCTTTCACTTCTTTCATAAGGCAACCGCAGGATCTGGTATTCCCCATGCGCAGGTTGGTTTGCCGCACGTCGCAGACCGACCCGCAGTCGCACAGGCAAACCCAGAATTTCTCCGCCTTGGAGCGCTTCTGGACCAGGAGTTTGCCGTAGCGTTTACCGGCGAGTTCGAGGGGTGATTTCATGTCGGAATACCGGGTTCACCGCAGGGGGGTCTTGCCCTCGGGCCGGCCTTTCGCATCGAGGATCTGGAAGTGGTGGATGCCGCCCTTCCGCTCGTCGGTGTATTGCCAAACGATCTTCTTATCGCGGGTGATCTCGGTCAATTTTACCCGCTTGGGCCCCGAATTGTAACTGGTGATGACCGTGTTTCCGTTTTCGAGCCGTTGGACCCCGCAAGCGTCGTTGATCGGCTTCCCGACGAGTTCGTCGTTCGAGACGCGCCAAACTTCTTTTCCCTTCGCATCGACCTCGATCACCAAATTGCCGTGCGTGCAGCCGATGAGCGTGTTGCCGTCGGGCAGCCGGATGGCCGTGAAGGGCATGTGCGGCGTCTTCGCTTCCCAAACGATTTTCCCTTTGACATCGTACTCGCGCACGACGCGATCCAACAATTGTGGCACGAGGTAATTCCCGTTCGCCAACTTGCGGGTCATCCGCGTTTGCAGGTGGATGTCTTTCGTCTGCGCGTCGATCGGCACATCGACGAGGATCTTTCCTTTCGCATCGACTTCCAATATCCGCGGCTTCTCGCCGGCTTCGGTCAGCAGAACGTTTCCGTCGCCGAGGGGCTGCACGGTGTTCACTTCGGACTGAGTGGCTTTGAACTCGAACAGCGTCTTACCGGCAATGTCCACCTCGACCACGGCCCCGCCCGGATACGCTTTGCTTTTCGACAGCGCCAACAGGATGTTCCCGCTCTCGAGCACCCAACCATCGCGGGTCGAAGCGGGGTACTTCCAAGTTTCCTTCCCCGCATCATCGACGATAAAGGTTTCGCCCCCTGTGGCGAGGAAACCATGACGGATGGGTTCGGCGGCGTGGGCGAATGAACCGGTGAGTAGAAACACGATCGCGGAGAGGGTGAAGCGTGTCATGGGAATTCGCCGGGAGGGGGCTTATCAATCTTGATCGGGCGAGCCGGCCCCATGAGGGGTCGGAGTTTTGCCAGTGATACTCCGACCCCTCACGGGGCCGGCTCGCCGGAGAAGTTGAAGTACGAAAAGATTGGTCGCTGAGGGGATCGAACCCCCGACCCGCTCCGTGTAAAGAAGCCGCTCTACCGCTGAGCTAAGCGACCGATTGCCCCACTATACCGCACGCCGTCAACCTAAGAATGCAGATCCCGCAGCAAATTGCTCAAATACCGCACGCAATTCAACCCGCGCCGGATCGCCGTCAGATCTTTCTTCTCGAACAGCGCTTCGAGCATCTGTTCCAGCTCACGCGTCCGACTCATCAAATCGTCTTCGATCCTCGCCACCCGCTCCGGCGATGCCTTGGCCAATTCAATCACTTCGCGGAGTTCGAGCATCTCCATTAGAAACGCCGGCGGCAAACTCTTGTCGTCCGAGGCGCTGGAACCGCCCAGTAGAGTCAACAGATGCTCTGCGCGGGGGAAGGGTTCGCGCAACGCCGTATACGCTTGGTTCAGCGACGCCGCGGCATCTTCGACCGCTTCGACATTCCCCGTGTGGAAGTCCGGGTGGACTTCCCGGCTACGGACCAAATAATTGCGTTCGAGCTCCGCGAGATCGACGGCAAAACGCCTCGGCAGGCCGAGGCGTTCGAAGTGATCGACGATTGGATTGTCCATGTCGCTCGATTACATCGCGTACGAGCTACCGCAGCCGCAGGTGCCCTTGGCTTGCGGATTGGTGACGCTGAAGCCGCGTTTGTTGAGGTCGTCGTGGAAGTCGACGGTGGCCCCGACCAAGTACAACATGCTGCGCTTGTCGATGACGACTTGCACGCCGTTGATTTCGAAGAGGTGGTCGAGCTTCTCGTTGAAGGTCGGCTCGAGGTCGAGCTTGTTTTGGAAGCCCGAGCAGCCGCCGCCTTGGACGCGCAGCCGCAGGTACAGCGTCTGCCCGGCCATTTCCGGATCGTTCTTGACGTCTTGGACGTGCCGCAGGACTTCGGACGCGGCCCGGTCGGAGATCGTCACCGGGGCGACCGCCGGGGTCGTCGGGGCGGCGGGGCTATGGTCGTGGCCGCGATCGTGCGTGTGGCTGTGCTTGGTCATCGGTTCGGTCATCGTCGCCATGGTCGGAACTCCGGTTCGGAATGAAGTTGGGTTTAGTATATCACACGGTGTCGAGGATGGTTAGGCCGTCACGAGCGACCCGTCGCGGATCTCGGCCGTGAGCTCGTTCTTTTCTTGGTAGTTCTTGATGGCCGCGCGGATAGCGTCCTCGGCGAGCACCGAGCAGTGGACTTTCACCGGCGGCAGCGCCAACTCTTCGACGATCTCGGTGTTCTTGATCTCCTTCGCGTCTCCGATGGTCTTGCCCTTGAGCCATTCGGTGGCCAAGCTGCTCGACGCGATGGCCGAGCCGCAGCCGAAGGTTTTGAACTTGGCGTCTTCGATGATGCCGGTCTCGGCGTTGACGCGGATTTGCAGCCGCATGACGTCCCCGCACTCCGGGGCGCCGACGAGGCCGGTGCCGATGGTCGGATCCTTGGCGTCGAAGCTGCCGACGTTGCGCGGGTTGTTGTAATGCTCGAGGATCTGGTCGCTGTAAGGCATGGGATGGCTCCTTGGGAGGCTATGTGTTCTCGCCGATGCTGTTTGTCAATCCGCTGGATCATCGACTTCGGTCACGTCGATGATTGCGTTCTGACGATGCTGAATATCGAAGGCTCGGCGGCATCGATCTGGTGACCGTGAATCGCATCGCCGAGTGAATCGCCGTCGTGAAGATAACAGATGAACTGTCGCAGTTTCGCCGTCATCGCAACCCCCAATTTGTCTTCTTAGTGCGCCGCCCATGCGATTGACTTCAGGTCGATCCCGGCTTGGGCCATCTCGTACAGCGGCGACATCTCCCGTAGGCGGGTCACTTCCTTCACGACCAGTTTCGTCACGAAGTCGACCTCCTCCTCGGTGTTGAACCGGCCGATGCCGAAGCGAATCGAACTGTGGGCGAGTTCGTCGCCAACGCCGAGCGCGCGGAGGACATAGCTCGGTTCCAAGCTGGCACTCGTGCAGGCGCTGCCGCTGCTCACGGCCACATCTTTGATGCCCATCATCAAGCCTTCGCCTTCGACGTAGGCGAAGCTGATGTTCGCGCTCCCCGGCAACCGCTCGGTCGGATGGCCGTTGAGGTACGTCTCGGGCAGGGCGTCCATGATACCCTTGCGGAGCTTCTCGCGCAGGCGGTAGGTGCGTTCGACTTCGGAGTCGAATTCCAGCCGCGACAATTCCGCCGCTTTGCCGAAGCCGACGATCATCGGCACGGGCAGCGTCCCGGAACGCATCCCGCGTTCGTGGCCGCCGCCATCGATAATCGGTTCGAGCCGGACGCGCGGATCTTTCTTGCGGACGTACAAGCAGCCGATACCCTTGGGACCGTACATTTTATGGGCGCTCAGGCTCAGCAAGTCGATCCCCATCGCGATCACATCGATCTTCAACTTCCCGGCGGCTTGCACCGCGTCGGTGTGGAACAGCACGCCCTTTTCTTTGCAAACTTTTCCGATGGCCGCGATCGGCTGGACGGTGCCGATCTCGTTGTTGGCCATCATCACGCTGACGAGGATCGTCTTGTCCGTGATCGCGGCCCGCACTTGCTCGGCCGTCACGCGGCCGTCGGTGTCGACGGGCAGGTACGTCACGCTATACCCGTCGCGCTCGAGCCGCTTACTGGTATCGAGCACGCATTTGTGCTCCGTGGCCGTCGTGACGATGTGGTTGCCCTTCTTGCGGTACATCGCCGCCACGCCCTTGAGCGCGAGGTTGTTCGACTCGGTCGCCCCGCTCGTGAAGATGATTTCCTTGGCGGTCGCCCCGATGAGCATCGCGATCTGTTCGCGCGCCCCGTCGACCGCGGCTTCCGCTTCCCAGCCGAACGGGTGGTTGCGGCTGGAGGCGTTGCCGTAGTGCTCGGTGAAATAGGGCAGCATCGCCTCGACGACGCGCGGATCGGTCCGCGTCGTCGAGTTGTTGTCGAGGTAAACCGGCAGCTTCAACATGGTGTCCATCGTTCCTTTATGCGGTCGTCGTGGCGGGTTGGGGTTGGGGCCGAGCGATCATGCCCAGCGTGGTGAGTACGGTTTGGCCCGTCGTCGGGGCAAAAATATCGGCGAGGGTCACGCCCCTCAGCAGAGCCATGATGCGCCGTTGAATTTCGAGCATCGGGGTCTTGACCGGGCAAACACTCTCCACGACACAAGTCGATTCGCCGACGTGTTCGTTGCAGAGGGTCAGTTGGAAGCCGTCTTCGAGCGCTTCGAGCAACTCCGCCAAGGTGATCGTCGCACTGGCCCGTTGGAGGACGTAGCCGCCCTTGACGCCGCGGGTGCTGGTGACGAAACCTTTGTGGCCGAGCTCCTTCAAAATGTTGGCGACGAAAGGCCGGCTCAGGTTGAACTTGGCGGCGATCTCGCGGGCGTTCCCGTTTCCATTCGTGTGCAGAAACGACAGAATGAGGAGCGCATAATCGGCCTTGCGGCTCAGCAGCGTCATGGCGTTCCCCCGTGAGAGTATCGAAAATGGAACTACTACATTTATAGGGATGGAAGTGGTAGTAATCCAGTGCTAATTAGGTGAGATCGCATCTCACAGACCGGACAGTCATGCGGGGAACTCTCGTCTCGGACGCACTTTGCGACGAATGGTAGCTAAACAGCCCTACTCAATTCGCGAACTTTTTCGATCGCTTTCTCGCGGTCCGTCAACAGCCCGTCGAACTGCATTGCCCGGATTGTCTCCAACAGAGATTTGAAAGCCTTCCCCGGTTTGAGGCCCATCGCTTCCAAGTCGTCGCCGTTGATGAGCGGCGTCGGATTCAATTGCCGCGGATCGATCTGACGAAGGATCTCAGTGCTGAATTTCGCTCCCAGCGCCGAAGCTCCGGATGCCGTCGCATCGGCAATGGCCAAGGCCACGAGATCGGTACCGCCCGGATGGGCTAGGATTGGGAAGAGCTTGCTCCGGGGCAACTCCGGCGCGTCGTCGAGTGAGGAGCGGTGTTTCGCGAGCCAGAGGATCCGGTCGCGCTCTTCGTTCGACAGTTTCAATCGCTTGGTGATCGCGGGAAACGCGGTACTCGACACCCCGAAGCAAACGGCCATGAGTACGAGCGGGAATCTCGCATTCCCAGGCAGTGCCGACACGGTCGCGCGGATCTTCTCCGCATCGGCCAGCGCTTCCGGCAGGATTTCCTTCAGCAACTCGAATTCGCGCAACAGCTCCACACCGCGGACGCGGTGTTCGTTCTCGAACATCTTCCGCAATTCCTCGGCGATGCGCTCGGCGCTCACCGCGCGGA
>JAYTBD010000082.1:0-2279 GCA_043737155.1 Fimbriiglobus sp.
TCCGGCTCGACGTCGACGAAGCGCATCGACCGGCAAAGCCCGCTCCAGGCGCGACTCTCCCGGGGCCCGTGGGCGAGGAGGAAGGCCGGCTGGCCGACCGCCGAATCAAAGGGGATGTCGTCGCTCGGCGAGCGGACCGAGATCGTGACCTCGAAGAGCGAAGAGATGGCTTCTCGGGCGACGACGCGCAGGGGCCGGAGGTCAGCCGCCCAAGAGGCAAGGACGAGGCTGATCATGGCAACCTCCGTGGAGTGGTGGGCTGCGGTTTCCTCCCGATAGGAATGACAATCACGGTGACATCCTTACCGACGTCCGGAAACTGCATGTCGTCCCAGCCTTCCTTGCCCGACTGGGGATCGACCGGAACGAGCTCGCCGGCCCTGCGCTCCACACCGTACGTGTGTCCACGTAGCTGAAGCTTTTGTGCGAGTTGCTCGGGGGTATCGCTTTCGCTGATTGTGGGCCTCAAAATCACGATGAACTGGTCTGCAGAGGTGTTGGCCATCTGCTGAAACGCCTTCACGTGTGCCTCATCCCAAGTACCAGTGGAAATGATGTCTGGCTCAAGGGTAATGCCCAGCTCTCTGGCCATTTGTCTCAACATTTTCGTGTTCGCCGAGAGCTGTGGGAACCCTGTCAGCTGCTCGATCTGGGCCGCGGTCATCCCGGTCATCCATCCGAGGACACAGTGGTTGCAGTTCATGTCCAATCCCTGAGGATTGTACTTCGAGGGTTCGAGAGGGCCCATTTCGGGTTTTTCGTCGTCCGGGTCAACTGCCACCGTCGCCGGGCTTGCTTCTTCGTCCGGGACAACTTCCACCGTCACCGGTTTTGCGTCGTTGGCATCGTCGTCGTTGGTCGGTTGCTGCACCTCGCCCACAATCCCGAGCAAGCGGTCGACCTTCGGGTCGTCGCCGATCTTCATCCACTCCGGAGTGGGAAAGTACGCCGGAGGTTCTACCGGCACCCCGATCGTCGGTGGCTTGTAGGGCACCACCGGCGACGGCGCCGGGGCGCCGATGAACGGCTTGTTTTTGTCCCCGGGGTCGTCTCCGGTCACCGGGGCCTTCGGCGGTTCCGGGGGCAGAGGCCTTTCAGGGTAGCTCGGTAGTGGCTGGGGCTCCGTAGCCGGCAATGGGCGCTCTACGGGCATTTCCAGCGGCTTTTGGGTCGGATCGATGTTATCCCTTACCGGCATCTCCGGCTGCGAGGGCTTGGGCCTGACCGGGGTCGTGGGCTGTCTCAGTGGTTCGTTGGTGATCGGAATCGGATTCGGCGGGACGATTCCTCCCGGGCCAGTCGTCCCCCCCCCTGGCAAGCTCGGGAGCCGGACAGGGCTCGGGCTCGTCCCCCCTGTCGTGCCGCTCTTGTCGACGTTGATCCATCCGTTCCCGCTCGGATCCGGCTTCTGCAACGTGCCTGTCGTCGTATTCATTCGGTAGGGGCCCACCCCCCGCAGGTCGAAGTGAATGAACGTCGTGATGCCCGAAGGGGTGGTCAGCTTGCTCGACCCCGTGACCAGGAAGGGCGCCTCGGAGTAGCCGAGCCGCCCGAGAGGTCCCCTGGGATCGATCCACTGGCTTGCTGGCACGCCGTTCCGCGCCGTCGTCCGGACGTAGAACACCGTGCCAGTCTTGTCCGTGGCCATCTCGACTCCGTTCGGGGAGGTGATGATGGTCGTTGCTGTTCCTCCCGAGCCCAAGGTGAGCTGCTGGTTGACGCGAACGGTCGAGTCCGGCATGAGCGGCGCCAGGTTCGGGAACTGACGGAAGAGCGAGCTTTGCACAGCGGGGTCCAGGTTGGCCGGATACCACTCGTTGCCGAACTGGGTGTAGATCCGGCCCTCCGCATCGCGGCCGATCTTGGTAAAGTTATCGGTTCGATAGACGGTGATCGGGCCGAACGGCGTGCTCGCGGGTCCCACTTCGGTAACTTTGACCTTCCCGGACGGGTCCGGCCGCAACCCGCCGATGAGCTCGCGCGCCAGCGGACCGACGTAAATGGTCTCCTGCGGCGGCGATGCCGGCGGCGTGGTCCGAGGGGGCGCAGGGGTCGCAGGCGGCGCGACGTCCGAAGAGATCTTGTTGTCGGGTGGCGGCGCCATCGGCGGCGGCCCGTTTTTCTTCGGTTCAGGAGGAGGGCCACCGCCGCCGGAGGGTGGCGGTTTCGGTTTCGTGTCCGCCGGGCTCGTCGTGAGCTTTTGCGGGACCGGGCTCTTGGGCCTCGGGCCGACGCTGGCCGGCGGTGGGGCCTGGAAGTTTTCCAGGCGCATCGTCCCT
>JAYTBD010000083.1:0-2278 GCA_043737155.1 Fimbriiglobus sp.
ATCATGATGATCACAAAGGGCACGCCGGGCCAGCCTTTGGACATGGCTTTGTGGCTGATCACCATGCCGAGTTTGAACAGGATGAAGATTTCGAGCATCGGTGCCAACTCGAGTTCGGATGGGGTGAACCTAGCACGGGGAATTCAACGGCGCGGGGGGACGAACGCCAATCCCACCCGCGCGGTCTTCGACACGCCCGAGGCTCCGTAGGGCAATTCGATGTCGGGTTGGAACTCGACGGCCGGGTAGCGCCGCTTCAATTCGTCGATGCTGTCGCCCCCCATCAGCTCGGCGTCCCAGACGAACGCGGCCCCGCGCTCGTTGATGTCGGCATCGTTCGTCCACGGGGAATGTTGAGGCTCGATCTCGAAGTATTGCATCGACCCGCTGCTGTAGAGGCCGGGGCGATGGGCCGAATAGCAGCAGATGTTCCCCGAGCGCCAACCCTCGCCGCCGACGATGGGGGGGCGACCGCCGTACTTCGCTTCCCAGCGGCGGTTCACCTCGTCGGCGAGCGCGCGGCCGGGGAAGTGAGGTCGTTCGACTTGGCCAGTCAGCTTTGGTCCGGCGATCTGCTTCACCACCGTAAACGTCAGCAGTGCGGTGAAGACGATGGCCCAGCGAATGACGACCCAGCGGAGGCGGAACTCCGCGTCCGACCGGCGGAAGAACGTCAGCAGGAGGAGGCCGAAGAACGGCCAGAGCGGCGATCCCCAGATTTGCCGGAGCAGAACTCCGGTCGTCAGGGAGAGTACCATCAGCACGGCGAACGGTCCGAGGATCGCCCAGAGCAGGAACCGACGCTCGGTGGAATCCGGCTCGCGGTGGCGCTTCCACCGCACCAACGGCCAGATGACGGCGAGCACCGGCACGAGCAACATCACTTGCCCGGCGAGGAATTGAAAAGGGAAGGTGATATGCCGAAGCCAACTCCCGTCGGCCTTTGAGCGCTCGGCGGCGTACTTCATTGTCAAGAAATCGTGCTCGATCAGCCAGCGGACGTGCGGCGCGACGATGCCGAGTGCGATGATCGCGGCCACGTACAATCCCGGCCTTCGCCAGACAGAACGCGTCGAACGATGGACTGCGAGGAACACCAGCAGCACGAGCACGGGCAAGCCGATGGTGTATTTGGTGAGCAGCATCAGTCCGAGGATCGCGCCGACGGCGCACCACCACGCGAACGAGCGCCGGAACACGGCCCGGTGGGTGGCGAGGATGAGCCATGCCCAACCGGCGTCGAGGACGATATTGTTGCTGTACTCGGCACCGTCGTTGGTGAGGTACATCAGACCGTCGTTGGCGACCGCGGCCGCGAGCGCCAGCGGCGGCGATAAGTATTCGCGGGCCAACTTCCAAACCGCGATCAGCACCGAGGCGACGACGCAATAGCTGAGGACATACACCGGCCACACGCGGCCGGGGTCGATGCTCGCCGCGGCGTCCGCGAGCCACGCCGGCAACGGCGGATGCTTGCAGTAGCCCCACTGCCAAACGCCGCCCCACGAGAGCCACTCGACGAGGTCGAGCGGGGCGTTCGGATGGCTGGCGACGATAGCGAGAATCCAAACGGCGGTGCGCAGGATGAGCCAGAACCAGAAGAGACGGGTCGCGTCAACCATCCCGCAGCATCTCCCTTTCGGCATTCCTTCCAGCCGCGCCCATGACGCCACCGCCGGGATGCGCGGTGGCCTCGCACCGATAAGGTCCCTTCACCGGTGTCCGATAGTCGGCATACCCGGTCAGCGGCAGAGGCTAAACATACCGCTCCGCCACGGCTTCTTCCACCGGTCGGCGAGTCGGATCGCCAGCCAACCCGCCCCGCCCAACGCGTGGAGTGGGAAAAGATCCCAGGCGCGTTGATATTGCCACGGACCGCCGTCGAACGTGTTCCAGACGACGACCCCGCCCACGGTGTTGAGCCAGAGGAAATCGACCCAAAAGCGCGGTGCCGCACGCAGGAGCATCCCGACGAGCCAGTAACCCGGGGCGAGCAGCGGGATGAACCATCGGATCGAACAGCAACTCCCCGATAGATTGTTCGAAGTCGCCGCGTACAACAGGAACGAAATCACCGGCCAACCGATCGCCACGGCGAGGGCGAACCGCAACGGATCTCCGTCCGGGAGGCGGTGCGCATTCCACCAAAGCCACGGCCCCGCCAGAATGGCGAGTAGCAAGACCGGGTGGAAGGGCAGGAACCCGCACTCTGAGAAAAGCAATTCGTAGGCGTACCCGGCGAACTCGTCGAATGTGCCGTGCTTCCAAGTGCCGGTGG
>JAYTBD010000084.1:0-5717 GCA_043737155.1 Fimbriiglobus sp.
TGAGCCGGGTTGCGTGAGCGCCCGGAGATGCAGTCGCAAACTCCGGGCGCTCACGCAACCCGGCTCCCCCTCTCCGAAGCGGAGAAGAGGAGCCGGACAAGGCTCCCGATACTTTCTTCTGAACAGTCCAGCAACTCTGCATCTCGCCACATTCCCCGAACACCCTATTGACCTTCGCGGTACCCCAAGCTCACAATGCCATACTGGGTCGCAGTTGACTCATCACCCGGGCGTACCCCGTGCGGGGGTCGCCGACCGGCCGCGCTGCACGCGCCGGTTCAGCAACGGAAGGAACGTGCCGAATGTCCCCGTGGATGCTCAAACTCACCGCGGTCGCCGCCTCGCTCTTCGCGGGCTTCACCGCCTTCGCCGCGGACGAGCCGCCCGCCAAACCGCCCCAAGGTCCGTACGTCGTCATCGTTGGCGTGTCCGACACCGCCGATAAAACCATCTTGCCGCGGCCGACCGCCGACGGCGACGCCAAGGCTCTTTACGATCTCTACACCGACAAGAAATACTCGGACGTGCCCGCCGACCGGGTCGTGCTGCTGACCTCGCAGATCGACGAGAAACGCAAGTCGCTGAAATCGACGAAGGAAAACATCCTCAAGGCCGTGCACGACGCCCTGGCCAAGACGGGCAAGGACGACACGGTCGTGCTCGCGATGTTCGGCCGCGGGGCCGCCGTCGGAGAGAGCACGGTCCTCTTCGCCGCCGATAGCACGTTCAAAGACCGGGCCAAGAACGCCGTGCTTGGCACCGACCTCGAAACGGAAATGAAGACGGCGAAGCAGCAGCGCATCGCGCTGTTCCTCGACATCCACTTCAAAGGGTACGACGCCGGGAAAGAGGCCGTCGTCGAACCGAATCTCCGCGACGTCATGGCGGGGCTGTTCGGCGGTGAAGAAAAGGGCGAACAGCCGATGCCGCCGAATCGCCTGCTGATGCTCGGCAATATCCCCACGGCCGACCCTTTCACCGTCGGCGAGAACAGCCTGTTCACCGCCACGCTGCTCGACGCCCTCAAAGGGACGGCCGACGTGGAGGGCTACGAACCGGACGGCCTCGTCACCGTGGACGAGATGGTGAAGTACCTCGAAAAGGAAATGCAAGAGCAAGCCCGCAAGCTCGGCAAGACCAAGAAGGAAAAGGAATCGTCGCCGTTCATCGTGGGCGAAGAGCACACGCACTTCGTCTTGACGAAGAATCCCAAGGTGACCGAGACGATCGAGAAGCGTTTGAAAGCGCTCGGCAATTTGGAAACGGCCGGGAGCCTCACGAAGGAACTCGCCGCCGAGGGCCATGGCCTATTGCACCGGATGCCGAAACTGAAGTCGCCGCAGGAATTGCGCAAACGCTACCAAGACTTGGCCGATGCGAAGATCACCCCGGAAGTGTTCGCCGCCGAGTTCAAGGCGATCAAAGCCAAGCAGGTGATGAACCCGGACGACGCCGAGGAATTCGCGACCAAAGTCCTGCGCGCCGTCACCGTCGTCGAAGATAAGTACGTCAAGAAGCCAATCCCGAGCGATCTGACCATCGCGGCGATCCGCGGGCTGTACCGTCGGCTCGAAGAGGGTGTTCCCGATGCGGTCGAAGCGAAGTTGAAGAACTCCAAAGAATGGAAGTCGTCCGATATGAAAGAGGCCCTGAAGGAAGCGCGCCTGCAGCTCGGCGTCCGCGAGGACATCGCCGGGGACAAGGACGCCGACATGGCCATCACCATGATGCTCGGCAGTCTGAAGGATCCGCACACCGTCTACTACGACTTCGACACCATCAAGAAGGAAGACAGTCGACTCCGCGGCAATTTCAGCGGCGTCGGTATCCAGATCCGCACCGACATCGCCAAGGACGCGATCCTCGTCGTCTCGCCGATCAAGGGCAGTCCGGCGTACAAGGCCGGCATCCAGGCGGGCGACTACATCGTCGGCATCAAACGCGACAGCGACCCCGAAGGCAAGCCGCTGAAAGGCGACGCCCCCAAAGAATTCACGACCAAGGGAATGAAGATCGACCAAGCGCTCGAGATCATCCTCGGCAAAGCGGGCGTGCCGATCACCCTCGTGATCGAGCGCGACGGCGTCGCCAAGGATTACGTCATCGAGCGCGGCCGGGTCTCGGTCGAAACCGTGCTCGGCGTCAAGCGGGACGAGAAAGACAACTGGGACTACTACATCGATCCGACCGATCAGATCGCTTACATGCACCTGACGCAGTTCGCACCGCAGTCGGCGGGCGAGATCGCCGCGGTGATGGAGAAACTCAGCGCCACCGGCATCAAAGGGTTCGTCTTCGACCTGCGCAGCAATCCGGGCGGCACGTTGCAAGGGGCGCTCGATATCAGTTCGCTCTTCATAGAGGGCGGCAAAGTCGTGACGATCCGCGAGCGCGAAGGCGCCGGGGAATCGCTGACCACCCGCCAAGCCCGCGTGAAGGGCATCGGGGCCTACACCAAGTTCCCCATGGCGGTCCTCATCAACGGCGGCAGCGCGAGCGCCAGCGAAATCGTCTCGGCCTGCCTCCAAGATTACAACCGCGCCGTGATCGTCGGCGATCGCAGCTACGGCAAGGGGAGCGTCCAACAGGTCATGCCGTTCAACCTCACCAAGGGGCAATTGAAATTGACCACGGCCCGCTATTTCCCGCCGAGCGATAAGAACATCGATAAATACAGCACGCCCGGCAAACCCGAAGACGAATGGGGCGTGAAGCCGGACAAGAACTACGAAGTGAAAGTCCCCAAAGAGGAAGCTCTGGCCTTCGCCGAGTATTTCCGCGATCGCGAGTTGATCCCGAAGAAGGTGGGCGAACCCGCCCCGAAGAAGGAGTACAAGGACAAGCAGCTCGACAAAGCCGTGGAATATGTCCGCGATCAGATCAAGCTGGCGGGTAAAGGGCGATAGCTCTATCCATCAGCGCTGGGTCTGGTGTGTAGTCATCACGCTCCGCGTGATGCCGGCGGGGCGAGTCCGCGAGACCCGCCCCCGGGACCATTCGGATTGTGGCTCCGCAGGTTCTGCTTGAGAAGGGCGGCGGGTCTCGCGGACTCGTCCTGAACGAGCTGGTCTCGAAGGGCCTGGAGCACGCCTTTCCGAGCGGCTGTGGCACCCTCGGTGTCGGGTTGGACGGCGACGGTGAGGCCTGCGTGCTGCGGGTGACGGACGACGGCGTGGGCATCTCGGCCGATCGCATGGAGGGGAAACCGCGGTCGCTTGGCTTGCGGCTGATCCGCACACTCGCCCTTCAGCTCAACGGCACCGTGGAATTCCGCCCCACCGCTCGGGGGACCGAGGTAGGTTGACATTTGCTATACTCCCCAATGCCCCAGGAGGGAACTCTAGACTACAAACATGCTTATCGTCGAAGACGAGGCACTCATCGCCGAGGATCTCCGGGACCAGGTGGAAGGGCTCGGACACCGGGTTACGGATGTAGTGGCCAACATCGACGAGGCCCTCGCATCCGTCCGCCGGGAACCGCCCGACGTCATCCTCCTAGACATTCGTCTCCAGGGGGAGGGCGACGCGATCAACGCAGCCATCGTGATCGGCGGCTACGGAGTACCCGTCATCTTCCTCACCGCCCACTCGGACGCCGGCACGCTGGAGCGGGCCATGCTCACACGCCCGGCGGCGTATCTCGTCAAACCGGTTCGCCCCTCGGAACTGGCGTCGGCCATCGGCGCCGCCTGCGACCGACGTGCCGCCGAGCGGCAGGCCGAGGCAGTCGAAGGGCGCTTGCGGCGGTTACTCGAACACTCCAGTGACATTGTCTTTCGAGCGGCTTGGTCAGGTATTCGGCTGCGCCGGCGGCGCGCAGCTGTCGCGTTCGATCCGGCATGGCGTCGGCGCTGAGGACGACGACGGGGATGTCGCGGGTGCCGGGGGCGGCCTTCAGTTGGCGGAAGACTTCCTCGCCCGAGATGTCGGGCAGGTGCAGATCGAGGAGGACGAGGTCGGGGCGGAGCCGGGCGGCCAGTTCAACGCCTTGGCGGCCGAGGGGGGCGGCCATCAGGCGGACCCCGGGGCGGTGGGCGAGTGCGAGTTCGATCAGGCGGTAATTGGCCGGGTTGTCCTCGATGTACAGGACAAAGTGCGAGCCTGCAGGCAGGGCGTCGTGCCCCGGCCCTTCGGCGACGGGGGCGACCGCCGCCGGGGCTTGGGCGACGGGCAGCTCGAACCAAAAGGTCGCGCCTCGGCCGGGCCGGTTGATGGCCCCGATCGCCCCTCCCATCGCCTCGACCAGGCGCTTGGTCAGGGCAAGGCCCAAGCCGGTCCCTTCGACGCCGCTGGTCTCGGCCCCGAGTCGGTCGAACGGGATAAACAGCCGGTTCGCCTTGTCCGCGGGGATACCCGGGCCAGAGTCAGTCACCTCCACACGCACTCGGTTTCCAATGAGGGCAGCGGCCACCGCGACCGAGCCACCTTCGCGATTGTACTTGACGGCGTTGGACAGCAGATTGAGGAGCACCTGTCCGAGTCGATGGCGGTCGGCCTGGACGCACGCGCCCGCGTCCACCTCCGCCAGCGTTTCGATCGACCGCAGGGCGGCCATCGGCGCGACGACGCTAAGGCAAGCGCGGACGACCTCGGCGAGCAGCACTGGCTCCATCGAAAGCGGCAACTCGCCGGCCTCGACGCGCGAGATGTCGAGCACCTCGTTGATGAGGGCGAGCAGTCGCTGGCCGGCGTTGTAAAGGTCGTCGGCGATGCCGCGGTGGGCGACCGCCGCCGGGTCGAGCTGCAGTATCTGGGCGAACCCGAGGATGCCATTGAGCGGCGTACGCAACTCGTGGCTCATGCGGCTGAGGAACTGGCTCTTGGCGAGATTGGCCGCCTCGGCATCGTCACGCGCGATCCGCAAGGCCTGCTCGGTTTCACGCTGCTTGGTAATGTCCCGTTGGATTGAAACCCAGTGGGTATACCAACCGGCCGTGTCCGTCACAGGCACGATGCTAAGCTCCACCCAGAAGGTGGATCCGTCTTTGCGGTAGTTCAGCAATTGAACGACGATGGGTCGCCACTTCTTCAAGGCTTTGCGGATGGCGTCGCGTGACTCGCGGGCAGTGTCGGGTCCCTGGAGGATGCGGGGCGATTGGCCGACCACTTCGGCCAACGTGTAACCCGTGGTGCGGAGAAAAGCCTGATTGGCATAGAGGATGCGCGGGCCCGGCAGGTCGATGGGCTCGGCGTCGGTGATGAGGATAGCGTCGTTGGCGTGAACTGCGACGGATTCCAACAGGCGGAGGCGCTCGTCGTGCTGTCGCCGGCCCGTGACGTCGCGGGCGATGTACACTATGCATCCCGACCCGAGCGTCGCGGGCAAGTGCTCGATGGTAACCTGCAGCCGCCGCCAAGACCCGTCGCGGTGCCGGTGCCCGAATTCGGAGACCAGAGATTTTTGGCCCGCCGCGAGAACAACGACGGCCCTTGCGCGTTCTTCCACATGGATAAGATTCAGGACGTTGGTTCCCATCAGGTCGGCGGCGCGGTAGCCGAGCGTATCCGCTACCGAGTCGCTGAGGTAGGAGATTGCCCCAACGTCGTCCAGCAGGGCAACCATGTCGGGAGTCGTGACCGCGGTATCCGGCGAGTACGGGGTCGTCATGAATACCTCAAGGGACCTAACCGCACTCCTCGGATACCATCCCAGATGCCGTTAAGGTTGATCAACACGATGCCGACAGCTCACCCGACTATCTGAACACCGCGTAG
>JAYTBD010000085.1:0-2269 GCA_043737155.1 Fimbriiglobus sp.
CGAAAGCGAAATCGACGCGATCGCGGCCGGTATGCACGCCCTGATGGGCAGGTCCGAAGCGGATGGGATCGGTGTCATTTACGCCAGGTATTCGACCGATTTTCAGCACAGCATCGGCGATCAGGTCCGCGCCGACTTCGAGTGGGCCATTTGCAACCGCATTTACATCCCGCGCGAACACATCTTCTACGATGTCGCGATCACCGGGAAGAAGAGCAACCGGCCGGGCCTCAACCAAGTCCGCCGCGCGATCGAGACGAGGGCGGCCCAAACGCTCGTGGTCTTCACGACCAGCCGGCTCTTCCGAAAAGGCTACCAGTGCGTGAAGTTCGTCGAGGAGGATGTGGTCGGCATCGGGGCTCGCTGCGTCTTCATCCGCAGCGGCCTCGACACGGCGGGCGAGCGATGGCGGCTCTACCTCTCGATCCACACGGTGATCGACGAGTCGGGCACGATCCAGTACGTCGACGGCATCCGGAACGCCCACATCGGATACTTCGTCCTGGGCTACGTGGTGTCGACGCTGCCCTACGGATTCATGGGCGAAGACTGCGATGGACCTCTGACCAAGCGCTTCCTCGTCCGTCAGAAAGTCGCCATCGACCCGGAGACCGCATTGTGGGTCCGCCAGATTTTCCGGTGGTACGCCGAGGAGGGGTGGGGCCTGACCGAGATTCTGGAGAAACTCAACGACGAGAAGGCGCCGTGCGGACCCATGTCGGACGGCGTGACCTGGACCGCGATGGCCCTCAGATACGTACTCGCGAATTCCTGCTACCGGGGCTGGTGGGCGTACGGCAAGGGAAAGAACAAATGGATGCCGAAGCAGGATTACTCCAAGCGGGTGCTGCGTGACAAGCCGCTCGCGGAAAAGCAGTTCGAGAACTTGCGGTTGGTCTCCGACGAGATCTGGTACCGTGCCCAAGTTCTCCTCGCCAAGAACAAGGGCAAGGGGGGCCGCAAGCCCAAGGACGGCGACACGACGCGGCGGCCGCGGATCCTCAACGGCATGCTGCGCTGCCAAGAGCACAGCTGCCCGCTCAAAGTGGCGGGGACATTCGGCCAGCACATGGTCTGCATGAAGTGCCGCGTCCAGCCGAAGGCGAAGCGATTCCTCTACACCTACCTGAACCGGGCGCTGGCGCTCAAATTGATCTGCGGGGCGATCGCCGATGCGGTCCGCGAAGACGAAGCGCTGGTCCGGGATTTGCAGCAGCCGGCGCGGGCGGCCGCGGCCGAGTCTCAGAAAGTCGACACCGGCGACCTGGATACGCTGCGGACCAAGGTCGCGAAGCTGACCAGGAGTATCGAATTCATCCAAGCCGATCCCGGCGAGACCGACCGCGATCTCGCGGATTCGAAAGCGAAGGTCAGAGCCCTGCGGGGCCAGCGGGCCGCCGCCGAAGCCGACGTCGCGCGGATCGAGAGCGCTCACGAGCGGGTCGTGAAGGTGCCGACCGAGGCGGACTTCCGATCTTGGGTCGAAGGGCTCGAAGGGACGCTGATAGCTGCGGCGGCCGACGGCGATCCGGCCGATGCGGGTGAACTGAGGCAGTTGCTCGAACTCCTCACCGGGGGCGAAATCACCGTCGAGCAAATGGGCGAGCGCCTGGCTTCCCGGGGATGGTTGCGGGTGCGGTTCACGCTCCGCGTCGCGGAAGCGTGCTGCAACCGGCTCGAACTCGGATCCCGACCCGACCGGCCCGGGAAAGACGTCGTCCTCGACATCCGGGAGGAGACGATCGCCGAGCGGCATATCCAGCAGGTTCACGACCTCTACTCGCAGAACGTCTACATCGCGGAGATCGCAGAGAGGTTGGGAATCGAACGGCACCAGGTGACGGACTCCATCCGCATCTGGGCCGAGCGTCACGGCGAGGCCGTTCCGGATGATGGTCGAACGCGGCGGGCCGGGGTGAGGAAGGTGCGCAACCCGTCGGTCGCAGAACAGATCGCCGAGCGGGCGAAGGAGTTGCTCGACGAGGACTTGCTCGTCGCCCAGATCGCCGAACGGCTCGGCCAGTGCCGGGACACGGTGACGCAGGCGATCCGCCACTGGTACGAGTCGCGCGGTTTGACCATGCCCGACTTGCGGAACCGCCGCAAGAGTCTGAAGGTCAAGAATCGGCCAAAGGAGTAGCAATCGACCGGCGCGGATTCGATGGGGGCACATTCTCGGGCCACTCGCCTTCGACTCCGTCGCGGGCGAGTGGCCCGCTGGTTGTACGCTTTCTTTTAGGTATCAGCAGGCTCCGCGAGTTGGTGGAAG
>JAYTBD010000086.1:0-5700 GCA_043737155.1 Fimbriiglobus sp.
GCTGACGACACTGCTCATTCTTAGCGGCATCGCACGCACGCTGGCGCGGTGATTGATCGCGGGGCGTTCGGAATGCGGCCCCTTGACATTAGTTGTTGGTCTACTTAGACTTGGCAACGAAACCGACCGCCGAATGGCCCCACCCTTCCGGGGATCCCGCCGTGACCAAAAAAGAAATCGTCAAGCTGATATCCGACAAGTTGCAACTCCCGCAGATCAAGACGAAAGAAATCGTCCAGCTCACGTTCGACGCCATCGTCGATACGCTCGTGAGAGAGGGCCGCATCGAACTCCGCAACTTCGGCGTCTTCGAGGTCAAGCGGCGCAAACCCCGGAAAGCGCGGAATCCGCGCACCGGCGACGCCGTGGACGTCGAGGCCAAGAACGTCGTGACGTTCCAACCCGGCAAGATCATGGAAGAGAAGGTTCGGGATGCGAAAAAGGTCGTCGAACCCAAACGCAAAACCCGCAAGCCGGTGCCGCGAGCGGTGCCGGTCCCCGCGGGTGTCGCGGAGGGGCCTGGGCTTCCAGAACCCTCCGGTAACGGAGAACTCCCGCTGAAACCGCGCTGAGCAGTTGCCCAAGTTCGCCAAATCCCGTCCGCGCGACCCCACTTACGATTTTGTCGGTCGTGCGGGTCGTTTTCTTTGGAAAGGTTTGAAGGTCTGGCGCGATGCTGCCGATAGGGATGGTACGACCCAAGAATCGTCGTTGGTCGACGGTGAAATCCGCCGAGACGGCGCCCGGGGGGGATACCGGGAAAGTTTGGGTCGCACTGCAGCACGCCAGAGGGGTTGGTCATGCTCCGTCGCATCGTTATGCTCGCCGTAGTCGGCTGTGGACTGTCCGCGACGGGGTGCCTCAATCTGTACCCGAGCGACCCGGTCCAGCGCATGGAAGTCCACATCAACGAGTCCGAGAACTACCGCCAAATCGGCGACGTGTTCCGGCGCTTCTGGTTCACGGATCAACCGTCGCACCTGACGCCCGAGCGCATCCACGGCGGCGTCCTCTAAGGCGGGGCCGTGCCCAAACCCTTCGATGCGACGCTGAAACAGCTCCTCGACCTTTTCGCGGTCGACTGGATCGACTGGCTGGCGCCCGAACTCGGGTTGCCGGCCGGGATATCCGTCGAGCCGCTCGACGTGGATTTGTCCACGGTGCAAGTCTCCGCCGATAAAGTCTTCCGACTGAAACCGCCCGGCCGGGGCCTACTGCACCTCGAACCGCAAGCGTCGTGGGACGGGGAACTGCCCGACCGCCTCCTGCTGTACAGCACTCTCCTCCACGACCGCTACGGTGGGCCGGTCTATTCCGTCGCCATTCTGCTGCGGCCCGAAGCCAATGCGACTTCGCTCACGGGCACGCTGACGCGGCATTGGGGCGACGGCTCCGAGTACCACCGCTTCCACTATTCCGTGATCCGCATTTGGGAATTGCCGGCGGACGCGCTGCTCGCCGGCAGTCTCGGCACCCTGCCGCTCGCGCTGTTGACGAACGATGCGCGCGGTCGGCTCGACGAATTGATCGGCTTGCTCGACGAACGGTTGCGGCGACCCGATGTCGCGGACATCACGCGCCGGACGATTCTCACATCCAGTAACATTCTGCTCGGCTTGCGGTATGATGAAGCGGAGTTCCGAGATGCCTTTTTGAGAGCCAGTGGAATGAAAGAATCCAGCTCCTATCAAGCGATCCTGCGAGAAGGCCGGCAAGAAGGTCGACAGGAAGGCCAGTTGAAAACGCTGCGCGAAACGCTCTTGGACATTTTGAGCGATCGCTTCGGCCAACTCCCCGTCGGACTCGTGGCTTCGATCTCGGTCGCCGCGGACACGGCCCATTTGCGCTCGGCGATCCGCACCGCCGGCAAAGTGCCGAGCTTGAAAGCATTCCAATTTCCGAACGGGTGATGACGGGCATCGACCGTGAATTGCTAGGTGCGTCGGGACCAGTATTCGGGTCGGCGCTTGTGGTGGGCGACCGCATAAATCACGATTTCCGTGCCCTCTTCCTTGTACACGAGCCTGTATGGGAAGCGTTTCACAACGAGATACCTGTAGCCGGGGCGAATGGTCTCGGGGAAAGTGCTCGGGTGTAGTCGGATTCTAATCTGGGCATCCGCAACCGCCGCGATCAATCGGGCGGCTGTAGTCGGGGAACGGCTCAGATACCATCGCACCGCGATCAGGTACTCCCGCTTCGCCGACTCATGCAGCCGGATCGGCAACATTGAGACCCCCGTTCAACAGCGCATTCGCTTCGGCTTGGACCTCTTCCCAAGAATAAAACCGCGCTGTCGGATCGGCCGCGCGGGCCTCGACTTCTATCATCCACTCCTCCGATGGACCGACCGTGCCGATCAATTGATCGACCAACTCCAAGCGTTCGCCCGCGCTCAAACGCGAAACCGATTCCATCACGACGGCAACTTTCGGTGACATGCCTAACCTCGCGCGAAGTTTTCAACTCCCTTACCTTACAGTACGCCCTTCGTACTCGGCACCCCTTGGGCGCGCGGGTCGAGTTCCACCGCCGCGCGGAGGCCGCGCGCGCAGGCTTTGAAGATCGTCTCGACGATGTGGTGCGTATTCCGCCCGTGCTGCAGCACCACGTGCAGTGTCAGCAAGCCCGCGCTCGACACCGCCCGCCAGAACTCCTCCGCCAATTGGCTCGAAAACGCCCCTAGTAATTCCGTCGGGTAGTCCGCCTTCCAGACCAAGTACGCGCGGCCGCTCAAATCGACGGCCGCGGTCACGAGCGCTTCGTCCATCGGCACGGTCGCGTCCCCGTAGCGGCGGATGCCCGCTTTTGTCCCGAGCGCCTGCAGGAGCGCCTTGCCGAAACAGATGCCGACGTCTTCGACGGTGTGGTGCGCGTCGATGTGCAAATCGCCTTGGCACTTCACGCTGAGATCGAACAGGCCGTGCTTCGCCAAGTGCGTCAGCATGTGGTCGAAGAAGCCGATGCCCGTCGCGACATCCGCCCGCCCGGTGCCGTCGAGCTGGAGGGTGAGTTCGATCCGGGTCTCCGCCGTCTCCCGGCGGATCGTACTGGTGCGCGACATGGTGGCAAGCCAACGGGGAGTGGATCGGCGAATGCCCATTATCATACGGGAAAGGGGAACGCTGCCGGACGAGCCGCCGACTGCGGCCAGTCCGGCTCGTTCTATGCTCGCCTGAGGCGCCGAAGTCACCGGGCTTCAAGCAATACGGCCTATCGTTGAGGCGCTTCACAGCCAAAGAGTCTCCGTAGTTCGAATCCTGTTTTTCCCCTCTGTGTTCTCTGTGACTCTGTGGTGAACCCTCCCGATCTATAAAACACTCCGCTTCGGATTCTCTCGTAGGAGGCGGCCGTGGCGCAATTGTGTTTGGTGACGGGCGGGGCCGGGTTCATCGGGTCGCACCTCGTCGATGGGCTCGTCGCCGCCGGGCATTCGGTGCGCGTCTTCGACGACCTCAGCACCGGCTTGGTGAGCAACCTCGCGCACCACGGGTCCAAAATCGAATTGGTCCGCGGAACGCTGACCGACCCGGTCGCCGTGGAACAGGCGGCGCAGGGTATTGGGGTCATCTACCATTTGGGCGCGTTGGCCTCGGTGGCGCGGAGCGTGGAAGCGCCGCTGGTCTCGCACGCGGCCTGCGCCACGGGGACGTTGCACGTTCTCGATGCCGCGCGCAAAGCGGGGGTGAAACGCGTCGTCTATGCGGCGAGTTCGAGCGCCTACGGCGGCGAGTCGAGCGCGGATGCCCAAAGCGTCGATCTGCTGCCCATGGCCAAGTCGCCGTACGCGGCGGCCAAGCTCGCCGGCGAGTTTTACATGCAGGCCTTCGCCGCGACCTACGGTTTGGAAACGGTGCGGTTGCGCTTCTTCAACATCTTCGGACCGAGGCAGCGGGCGGATTCGCCCTACTCCGGGGTCATCGCGCTCTTCATCGCGGCATTGGCGCGGGGCGAAGCGCCGACGGTGCAGGGGGACGGCCTGCAATCGCGGGATTTCACCTACGTCGCCAACGCGGTGCAGTGCTTGATGCGCGCGGCGACGGCATCGGGCGTATCGGGGAACGTGTACAACGTCGGCACCGGATCCAGCACGACGGTGCTCGATTTGGTCAGCGCGCTGAACCGGGTCATGGGGACGAAACTGGACCCGACCTTCGGGCCCGGCCGCGTCGGGGACGTGCGCTATTCCTTGGCCGACATCTCGCGGACGAAAGCGGATCTCGGATATAAGCCGGGCGAAGATTTCGAGAGCGGCTTGGCGAAGACGGTGGCTTGGGCGCGAGAGGCCAAGGGGTGAAATTGGAGTGGGACAATCGACAACGGCCGCGCCGATGAGTGGTTGGCACGCCCTTTGCGAGTTTATCTTTCCGCTACGCGGTGATGTTCACCACGACATTCCAATCGAATTGCAGGAGTTTCTCCCATGGCCGATAGCATTCGCGGTACGCTCGCCGAAGCGGGCAACGCCGTCTCCGAAACCGCCACCAAAGTCGGGAATAAGGTGGGCGAGAAAGCCGAACAAGCCAAGGACTGGGTCAAACAGAAGTCCAATCAGGCCGGCAATCGCGCCGACGAAGCCGCGCAAACCGCGGCCAACGAAGCCGATGTGGCAGCGAAAGACGCCAAAGCGAAGTCGGGCGACTGCGGCTGTTCGTAATTCTACCAAGCTTCGTGCGAATGGCCCGCTCCAGTTGGAGCGGGCCATTTTTCGTTCCATGGGCAACTGCGGAGTCTGCGCAAACTTTCCGAGTTATCCCAGTTGGCGCGCCTTTCGGGATTCTGCCTCATGTTCGGATTCCCGGATGTCGATCAAGGGAGGTAGCAGGAAGCTAGATGCTTCCGGGCGACGGGGTGTTAGGGGGTAACACGCCGTCGATTGGATCAACCGCTCGTCCCGTCGGTCCGGAATAGAATCCGGGGCGCCGGGCTGGTTCAGGAGTCTGCCATGCGGAAGAAGGTCTTAGGAGCTCTGGCGGCACTGGCGGCGAGCGCGGGGGGAGCGCTGGCCCAAAGCCCGCGTCCGATCTCGGCCTCGGTGAACCAGCCGCTGCCGCCGGGCGGCCTCGGTGAAATGCCGATGCCGAACGTCGATCCGAATTCGTTCGCGCCGAACGGACTGCCGCCGGGCGGGATGCCGAGCTACCCGAACGGCGGGGCGTACGGCGAAGCGCCTTACGACAGCCCGTCCATGAGGGGCGGCGGTGGACTCTTCGGCATCGGTGGCCGCGGGGCGGCCAACCCGTCGGTCTGGTTGGACATGCAATACTTGCTGATGTTCCCGAAGGCCCAGCCGCTCGGGTTCCCGCTGCTCACGACGAGCGCGCCCGCCGACTCCGGCATCGTCGGCCAACCGTCGACGAGCCTCTTGCACGGCGGCCGCGATTTGAGCTATCCGGAAGCCAGCGGCTTCCGCATCAGCGGCGGGATGTTCCGCGCCTCCGACCAGCGCGTCGGGGCCGAGTTCGTCGGAACTTACATCGCCCCGAGCTCGAACATCTTCTTCGGGAGCTCCGGCAGCAATAGCAACGGCGTGCCCGTGATCGCCCGGCCGTTCATCGACACGGGCACCGGCATCGGCAGCAGCCTGCTCGTCTCGTTCCCGACCTTCGCATTCGGTTCGGCGCTGTCGCGGACCACGACGAAGTTCTGGGGCGCGGAATTCAACGGCCTGCTCAACCTCTACCGCACCGCGGAAGGGGA
>JAYTBD010000087.1:0-2265 GCA_043737155.1 Fimbriiglobus sp.
CGATATACTTTTTCTTCATGGCCAACCCTCCGTGGTTGGCGGACAGGATGACCGAAGTCGGCTACGGGCGCCACCCCAATTCAGTTGTGTGACGCAGCACTAGCACCATGGCGACTCAGTCCAAAGACATCACCCGGTCGATGACCGTCGGAGTATTCCGCACCCACGAAGAAGCGCGCCACGTCGTGTCGGAACTCAAGCAGCTCGGATTCCGCGAAGAAGATATCGGCATCGTCGCCAAAAACGACGGTTCCAATCGTGATTTCGGTATGGACAACGACCCGACCAAGAGTCGTTGGGAAGAAGGCACCGCCATCGGCGCCGGCGCCGGCGCCGCGACGGGTGTGGGCCTCGGCCTTGCCGTCGCCGCCGGGCTCATGACCCCGGTGGGGCCACTCATCGCGGGCGGGGCTCTCGTCGCCATGCTGGCCAGCGCCGGCACCGGTGCCACCATCGGAACGCTGTTCGGCGGTCTGATCGGGCTGGGCGTCTCCGAAGAAGATGCGAACTTCTACGAAACCGAAGTCGGTGCGGGGCGGTACCTCGTGACCGTCGAAGCCGGTCGTCGCGGAACCGAGGTCCAAGCGGTGTTCAATCGCCACAGCGGGTACAACCGCCTCACCTCGGCCAAGAACCACGTCGGCGTCGGAGCGTGAGGATAGCCGCAATTCGAGGGCGGGCCGAGTGGTCCGTCCATTTTTCGTTCAATCGCCCATCTTCAATCCCTTCAGTCCATATTCGGCCCGCATTCGATTCGCCTCCTGCCAGAGCTTCGGGTCGGTTTGCAGGAATTCGATGAGATTGGCCGTGCTCGTCCCCAACAATTCCGCGGCTGTTCTCACCTGCCCCGATGTCGCTTGCAATACGTCCAGTACCACTCCGACGGCCGGCCAAAAGTTGGGGTTCTTGACGCCGAGGTGCAATCGGCCTTCACCATCGCGAGCCGCTGCGAACTCGGAGTGCACCGCCAACGCTTCGGATGTCAACGTCTCCGGCGGCAGCGGATCGCGGTAGTGGAGATAGATCGCGTGCCGCATTCGGAGCAACGCTTTCGCCTTGTTCGCGTGCTGGCTGCGGCTCTCCTCGGCGATGACGATGATCCCGGTCGGGGCGTGGCGCAGCCGGACGGCGGAACTCGTTTTGTTCCGCTTCTGGCCGCCGGGGCCGCTCGCCCGGTAGGTATCGACATCGCATTGGGAAAGCAGAACCGCATCGCTCAGGCCGGCCCAAGCGATGCGGGGTTGGACAACGAGGGTGGTCTCGGACATGGGAGGCACGGGGGTTTTACCGAAGGCTGATCACCGACCGCCGATTGCTAATCATCAGTACTTTAGACGAAACAGTTATCGGCGATCAGCTGCGAGCAATCAATTCAAGATTCCAACTTCCACGGGGTGCGGTACTCGCGGCTGAGCATCGCGTTGGCCTTCTCGTTGTCGGTGAACTTGTGGGTCTTCGGGTCCCACGTCAGCTTGGTACCTTTGCCCATCCGCAGGGCGATGGCCCCGAGGTGGCAGACGATGACCGAGCCGCCGCCGACTTCGACGCCGCAGATTGGCGTCTCGCGGGTCTTCACGCAATCGAGGAAGTTGCCCATTTGATCCGTCGGCCGCGACGGGTAAAGCTGCGGCATGTCCTTGAGCGGTTCGGACAGGATCTTCTGGTCGCTGGCCAAGAGTTTCCCGCGGCTCACGAAGACGGTGCCGGTCTCGCCGAAGATCATCGCCCCGTTCTCGCTGCCGGAGATCGTTTCGACCGCGTCGCCGTCCTTCTTGCGCAGCCCTTTCACTTCGGTGCCGCGGCCGTCCATCGCGATCACTTCCGCGCCGCCGGCGTAGGTGTACTTCACCTTGAACTGCTCGTGGCAGTTGTAGCCGTCGCCCTTGGCGTAGGGCTCCTTGACGTCGATGGCCTCGACGCTGGTCGGCCCGCTGCCGTCCATGCCGAGGGCCCACTGGGCGATGTCGATGTGGTGGGCGCCCCAGTCGGTCATCTTGCCGCCGCTGTATTCGTACCACCAGCGGAATTCGTAATGGCAGTTCGTCAGCTTGTCCTTCTGGCGGTACGGCGCTTTGGCCACCGGACCTTGCCACATATCCCACTCGAGTTCTTTGGGCGGTTCGACTTCGGGGATCGGCCCGGATTGCGGGCTGCCGCCGATGCGGCACTCGATGCTCTTGATCTTGCCGAGGCGGCCGCTGCGGCAGATCTCGGCGGCGAAGCGGAACATACCGCCCATTTCGGTGCGCTGCTGGCTGCCCGTCT
>JAYTBD010000088.1:0-2263 GCA_043737155.1 Fimbriiglobus sp.
AAGCTGATGAAGAAAGGTGTCGGCCTCATGTGCGCCCACTTCGGCGTCGAGGTGCCCAAGGACATCGGCGCGAAGGAATTCCGCGACTGGATCGGCGGCTGCTACGAGCACGAGTACTCCTGTAATCCGATGTGGTCGCCCGAGTTCAAGACGTTTCCCGAGCACGCGGTCAGCAACGGAGTCAAGCCGTTCAGCATCCGCGACGAGTGGTATTTCAACATGCGTTTCCGCGAGGACATGAAAGGGATAACCCCGATCCTCAGCGCGATCCCGTCGGACAAGGTCCGCGAGGGGGCGTACGTCTATCCGAAGGGACCGTACAAGCATATCCAAGCGGACAAAGGCCGGGCGGAGACGATGATGTGGGCCGTCGAGCGCACCGACGGCGGTCGCGGCGTCGGCTTTACCGGCGGTCACCACCACAAAAATTGGAAAGACGATAACTTCCGCAAGGTCGTACTCAACGCCCTGCTCTGGATCTGCAAAGTGGATGTGCCGAAGGACGGGGTGGCGTCGACGGTGAGCGACGAGGACATCGCGGCGAACTTGGATCCGAAGAAGAAGTAGTTAACTCTGAAAGCTGACCGCTGGATGCTGTTCGCTATTCTTGAACAAGACAGAAAGCCTCCAGCGGTCGGTTGACAGCGATCAGCCAGAGGGGCCTCTCCTTTGCGTCAGCACGCCATCGACATCTGGACCGCGGGCGTCGATGCCGTGCGACCCCGGCCCCTGATGCATCGGGCAGTCGAAAGCATTTCCGCCGACGAACGCGCCGTGATCCAATGCGCTCCGCGAATCCTCGTCATCGGCTGCGGGAAAGCCGGGGCGGGTATGGCCATCGGCTTGGAAGAAGCCCTCGTTCCCAAACTCGATTCGATCCACGGCCTCGTCAATGTCCCCGCCGGTTTCACCGCTTCCCCGCGCCGCATCCGCCTCCACGCCGCGCGGCCCGTCGCTTCCAACTTCCCCACGGCCGAAGGCGTCGCCGGGGCCGAAGAAATGCTGGCACTGCTCGCGGGCGCCGGGCCGGAGGATGTGGCCATCTGCTTGATCTCCGGCGGCGGGTCGGCGCTGTTGCCGGCACCCGTCGCAAACGTGACTTTGGAAGCGAAGCTCGCCGTCACGAAGTTGCTCAGCGCCTCCGGGGCGACGATTGGGGAAATGAATTGCGTCCGCAAGCACCTGTCCCGCGTCAAAGGGGGCCGACTCGCCGAAGCATTCCGCGGTCTAATGCTGTTGAGCTTCATCATCTCCGATGTCGTCGGCGATCCGCTCGATGTGATCGCATCCGGGCCCACCGCCTCCGACCCGACGACCTTCGCCGACGCTATCGAGATTTTGAAACGGTACCGGCTTTGGGATGCGACTCCGTCGGATGTCCGCCATCACCTCGAACGGCGCGACATTGCCGATACGCCCAAATCGCTCGGGTCGAACGTGCGGAACCTCGTCATCGGCAGCAATGCGGTGGCGTTGAAAGCGGCCGAAGCGAAAGCGATGTCCCTCGGCTACAAAGTGATGAGCCTCGGTTCGGAAGTCGAAGGGGAAACGCTCGAAGTCGCGAAGTCCACGGCGGCGCTGGTGCGTACTCTCGGAAAAGCAGTTTGCATTCTCGGCGGTGGCGAGACGACCGTGACCCTCGGACCCGATCCCGGCAAAGGCGGTCGCAATCAAGAATTCGTTCTGGCGATGCTCGTCGAACTCGGCCGCGGTGGGATGGAGGACGCGGTCGTGCTCAGCGGTGGCACCGACGGCGAAGACGGGCCGACCGACGCGGCCGGGGCCGTCGCCGATGCGGGGACGTGGGATCGCGGCACCGATGCGCTCGGGCACTTGCGGCGCCACGACGCGTACCCGTACTTTGCCAGAACCGGCGATTTGCTGCAACCCGGTCTGACGGGGACCAACGTCATGGACCTGCGGGTGATTCTTACCGGCAGGCCGTTGTAACTTTTGCCAGGATGCCGGTAGAAACTGCCCGATTCTCCGACGGAACGGCCGAATTGAGGCTTGGCACGACTCTTGCAATTTCACGATCATCACGCCGGCCCGCACCACCCTGTCGGAACCGGGGCTGGGACGGAAGAGGCTCTGCGATCCCCGGCGGGATACACGATCAGCGGTCGGTCGAATCATCGGATTCGGCCGACCGCTTTTGTCATTTCACACTCTTCAGCAGCTTTTCGATCTGCACCAGCATCCTGTCGGATGCGTCCACTTCCAAATAGCTCGACCGCGCCCGCCACGTTTCGTAGCCGCCGAG
>JAYTBD010000089.1:0-2263 GCA_043737155.1 Fimbriiglobus sp.
GTGAGCGCGAAGCTCGGGTTCGGGTCGTTCTTCTGACGCACCAAGTATTCCGAGAGGCCGCCGACCTTGGCCTGCTTGGCCGGGTCGATGCCGACGAGGCGCACTTGCTTCGTGATCGGAATCTTGCGGCCGAAGCGATCGCGGACGGTGAATTGGATCAGGGCGAACGTCTCGATGTTCGGCGACATGGCCTCGACGTGTTCGCCGACGGGGCTGCTCAGGATCTTGCGCTCCAGCTCCTCGGGCGGGTCGTCGAATCCGTCGGCGCGGTCGGTCTCGACGCGGACGTCCGAGAGGATGCCGTGGAGGCGGTCTTTCAGCTTGTTGCTGAAGCCGCTCATGACGCTGTTGACCACGATGAGCGTGGCGACGCCGAGCATCACCGAGACGATGCAGACGAACGCGAGGTAGCGCGTCCGGAGGTAGCGCAGGCAGAGCAGGAGCTTGTACACGGGATTCCTTC
Organism: Fimbriiglobus sp.; assembly: GCA_043737155.1. Taxonomy (GTDB): domain Bacteria; phylum Planctomycetota; class Planctomycetia; order Gemmatales; family Gemmataceae; genus JALHQU01. The sequence continues at coordinate 464 of JAYTBD010000089.1, forward strand.
CCGGGGGTGCGGACGAGGGCCACCGGCGACTTGTAGCAACAATAGGCAAACGGGGAAAGGGGAGTTGCGTCGGCGAGTGTGCCTACGGATTTAGGCACTCACCAAAACTCGTGTCGGCATGGTATTGCTGATATCTGACCGCTGATTGCTATCTCGTTTCAAAAGGTTTCGAATAGGATCGTCGTCAGCGATCAGATAACAGCCATCAGCCGGGAACACTGGGAGATGCCATATTGCCCATGATGCTCCAAAAGACTTCCGAAGTCGGAACCGGACTTCGGAAGTCGGCCTTTCTCGGAAAACTCCGACTCCTCGTTGACTCGCCGTCGAAAGGATCGCACAATTACCGCCGGCGGCGAGCAATCCGCCGCGATCATCGTCCGGAGTGGCCCATGCTGCATTTGTATTTCCGTGCCTTGGTCTTCTTCGGCGTTTTCGTCGCCACCTCCGCCCCCGCCGATGCGCAGATCACGTTCAGTTTCGACTTCGCCAACGGTTCCACTTTCGGCAACTCGAATCCCAACCCGGCCTACTATGCCACCGACAGTCGCGATGCCGCAATCCTCCGGCCAGCGATTACGTCCGGACCCAATTCGACGGTCGCGGGGCGATCACCGTCCGGCTCGGGACCCAACAACTCGGCGGCGGCACGCTGGCGATCGGCGGGACGAATTACTTCATCAACGATGGCTTCCGGTCCAACGGCATCGCCTTCCAAGAGGCGACGACCGGCGCCAGCGGCCAAGCCAGCCATCTCTCCATCGACTTCAACAGCGACCAAACGAATTGGTTCACCGGCTCCGGTTCCCCGGTCGGCAGCGGCCTATTCGATGTCCAATCGGTCGCCCTCCACGAATTGTCGCACGGATTCGGTTTCGCCTCGCTCATCAACCGCACGACCGGCAAAGGACTGGGCGGTTCGGCGACGAACACCGGCACCTACAGTCAGCTCAACGGGAACCTCCGACAAGGCCCTTTGAATAGCGACCCGCCTTTCCTCACGCCGAATCAAGGGAGTGTCGAATTCAACACGGCCGGCGGGGCGACGCTGGTCGGCTTGAACGGGAATGATGTCTACTTCCACGGCGAGTTCACCAAAGCGGCGAATGCCGGCGCCGCCGTGCGGATGGCCGGCGGCGGGGATCTCTCGCACTTGGCCTCCGCGGCCACCAACGCCGTCATGCTCCCCGGCATCGGGACCGACACGGACCGTCGGACTTACACGAATATCGACTTGGCCATGCTCATCGACTTCGGCTGGAACCGGTTCGAGTGGAAGAACGCGACCGGGAATTTCGCCGACAACATCTCCGGCCTCTCGAACGCCCGCTGGCAAAACTCGGACGGGGACGATGTGCTTTCGCCCGTCGGTACGATCACCACAAACGCCGTGTTGCGCTTCGGCGGCACCGGCGGATACACCGCCACCAACAATTTGAATCTGAGCGCCACCGGCGACCGCCACCTCGTCACGCGGGTTATCCTGAACGCTTCCGCCGGCACCAGCACCATCGCCGCGAGCGGCTCGAACGCGTTCCGCTTCGACAGCACCATCGGCGTCGCCCCGCAAATCCGCCAAGACGGGGCGGGATCGTTCAACATCTCCCACCCGCTCGAACTCACCGGGCGGAATCTGCAACTCGCCGGCGATGGTATCGGAACCGTGACTCTGTCGGGGACCATCGTCCAGCAAACCGGGCAGACGGGGGCGATCACCAAGATCGGGAACTCCACTTTCATTCTCACCGGGAACAACCCCTACTCCGGCGGCACAACAGTCAACGCGGGCACGCTGTCGGT
>JAYTBD010000090.1:0-2262 GCA_043737155.1 Fimbriiglobus sp.
GGCGAGTTTCCCAACTCGCCGGAAATCGATCCGGATGAACCTGCGATCTTCGGAAGTGGCCCCACGGAGACTCGTCGGCAAGTTGGGAAACTCGCCGCCACGGCGGACGAACCCGAACCGGCCGAGGAAACGGAGTTCGAGAACCACGCCCGCACGGTGCGGAACTACTTCGCCAACAAACTATTCGAGCCGATGACGGTGCCCGACTCGGTCGAGTTCGTCTGCGAGAAACTCCGCGGTTGGATGCTCACGGCCAGTTCGGTGCCGCGCGACAAGTTCATCGAGCAAATGCGCTTCTGGGGCGACCTGCCGAAGGGCGATCCCATCTGGGAGTGCGGATCGGGCCGTCGGCGCACGTCCGCCCCTTGACAGCTTTCGCACCGCTCGCGTACATTACTCCTGCATTGTCTGAGTTGATCCGAACCACCCTCGCTCGACCGCCCGCCCCCGGCCCGACCTCGACCCACCCGGTCGGGCGAGACCCGACATTCCACGGCCCCACCCCAGTCCCCCGACAGGTCGCGTGGAACCTTCGACCGCCATTCCGATGTCCCCCGCGGCCGAGCGCGTCTACTTGCTGGACACGCACGGGCTCGTCTTCCAGATGTTCCACGGCATGCCGCCGATGAACTCGCCGGACGGCCGGCCGACGAACGCCGTGTTCGGGGTGACGCGGGCCATCATGGACTTGTACGACCGCGGCGCGACCTACTTGCTGGCGACCTTCGACACCGAGGATCCGACGTTTCGCAACGACCTCTTCGCCGAGTACAAGGGACACCGCGATCCGCCGCCGGAAGATCTCACGGCCCAACTGCCGATGATCGACAAAGTGCTCGACGCCATGGGCGTGCCGGTGCTGAAGCTGCCCGGTTACGAAGCCGACGACATCATCGCGACGCTGTCCCGGCAAGCCGACGAACGCGGTTGCGAAGTCTTCCTCTGTTCGAGCGACAAGGACTGCCGGCAGTTGCTGAGCGACCGCGTGAAGATCCAGAACTTGCGGAAGGGGGAGATCCTCGACGCGGCCGGATTGAAGGCCGATTGGGGCATCCGGCCGAATCAGGTGATCGACTTCCAAACGCTCGTCGGCGACTCGGTGGACAACATCCCCGGCGTCCCCGGTTGCGGGCCGAAGACCGCGAGCAAATGGCTCAACGAGTACGGCAGCCTCGAAGGCGTGCTGGCCAACGTCGATTACCTGGGCGGGCCGAAGCTGCGCGAGGCGGTGCGGAAGGCCATGGCCGACGGCACCATCGAGCTGTGCAAGAAGCTCGTGACGCTGCGGACCGACTCGCCGATCGCGTTCGATTGGGAGGGCTGGCGCCGCCGCGATTGGCACGGTCAAGAACTGCTGGAACTGTTCCAAGAGTACGGCTTCCGCGGCTTCGCCAACCGGGTGCGGGCGACCCTGACCAAAGCGGGCAACACCCGGAACGCGGAGTTGGTCGGTGCGGCGCCTGCGACTACAGCGGTCGCGGCGGACGAACCATCGAAGATGCGCAAGCCGCGACCGGGGCAGCCATCGCTGTTCGACCAGATCGACGGCAACGGCGAGTTCATCCCCGAGCCGGAGCCGATCGACGACGGCTGGGTGGGCGACTACCGACTGGTCGATACGCCCGCAGTCTTCAAGAACTTCCTCGGGCGGTTGCGGAAGCAGACGCGCTTCGCCATCGATTTGGAAACGACCTCGCCCGACCCGATACGGGCGGAGATCGTCGGCATCGCGGTGGCGTGGAAGGCGGAGGAGGCGTTCTACCTCCCCCTGCGCGGACCGGCGGAATCGAATCTGCTCGACGCCACTGACACATTGATGTCACTCAAGCCGCTGCTCGAAGACGCGGCCGTCGGCAAGGTGAACCAGACCATCAAGTACGACCTGCTCGTGTTCCGACGGGTCGGGATTCGCTTGGCCGGGGTGGTCGGTGACTCGATGATCGCGGACTACCTGCTGCACGCCGGCGAGCGGCTGCACAACCTCGACGACCTGACGCTGCGGAACTTCAAGCACAGTACGATCAAGATCGAATCGCTGATCGGCAAGAACGGGAAGAAGCAGATCACGATGGACGCCGTGCCGACGGCGAAGGTGTGCGCGTACGCCGGCGAGGACGCCGATGCGGCCCTGCGGTTGGCCGATTTGCTCGAACCGCAGCTCGAACCGCTGGGACTGCGCTCGCTCTACGACGAACTCGAACTGCCGCTGATCGACGTGCTCGCCGAGATGGAGTTCAACGGCGTCCGGCTCGACGAACCGAA
>JAYTBD010000091.1:0-2260 GCA_043737155.1 Fimbriiglobus sp.
TTCTTCTCCCCGAGCACCCCTTTGAACAGCGTCGTCGTCCGCTTCACGAGTGCCGAGTCGTTGATCGTCGCCGGGGTGAATTGCGACTCGCTGACCACGACCTCCGGCTCGGGCGCCTTGGCCCCCACGGCCGCGGCCTTGGCGATCCGCGCGATGGCCGCTAGCACGTCTTTCCGCACTTCGTCTTTCGTCGTCCGCACGGTCAATTGCAGCTTGACCTCGTTGGGGATGATGTTGTGTTTCGTGCCGCCGTGGATGGAACCGACCGTGACCACGCACGGGTCGAGGGGGTTGACCTCCCGGCTGACGATGGTCTGCAAGTCGAGGATGATCCGCGCCGCGAGGACGATGGGATCGACCGAGAGATGCGGGGCCGCGCCGTGGCCACCTTTGCCCTTGACGAGAATGTCCACGGTGTCCGAGTTGGCGAGGGCCAAGCCATCGGTGAAGCTGATGACGCCGACCGGCTTGAGTGGATCGGCGTGCAGGGCGAGGGCGTAGTCCGGTTTGCCGAAGGTCTTGTACAACCCGGCGTCGAGCATGGCCCGCGCCCCGGCCACGACTTCCTCCGCCGGCTGCGCGATGAACAGCAGCGTACCCTGCCATTTCGCTTTGTTCGCCGCCAACGCCCGCGCGGTGCCGATGAAGCAACTCATGTGGATATCGTGCCCGCACGCGTGCATCACGCCGACTTCGACGCCTTCCTTGTTTCGCACGCGCACTTTGCTTTCGTAGGCCAGCCCCGTCTTTTCGATAATCGGCAAGCCGTCCATATCGCAGCGGACGAGCACCATCGGCCCCGGCCCGTTTTTCAGCACGCCGACGACGCCGTGCCCGCCGATTTTCGCCGTGACTTCGAAGCCGGCCTTCTTCAATTCCTCCGCCATCTTCGCCGAGGTCTTGATCTCTTGCAGCGATAGCTCCGGGTTCTCGTGCAGGTGCTTGTAGAGTTTGACGAGATCGGCGAGTTCCACGTCGATGGCGGTGTCGATGTCGGCTTTGTGAGCCGGCTGGCCGAGCGCGGGTGACAGGAGACTGACACCGATCAGCAATGCGAGAGACAAGCGCATGGAGGAACCCCGTGGAGTAACATGCGGCGATTGTATTCGGTCGGTGGAAGCGGTGTCCCGCCGGTTCCACCGTTCCCAATGCCCCATTTGTCCTCCGCAACCGCTTCCGTAACTTATCCGTTGATCACTCTCGCCGGCTTGGCCAAGGAACGTCCGATGGGTTTCAAATGCGGAATCGTGGGGCTGCCGAACGTCGGCAAGTCGACCCTGTTCAACGCGCTGCTCTCCACGATGCAGGCCCAAGCCGCGAACTACCCGTTTTGCACCATCGAGCCGAACGTCGGCCGCGTCGGCGTGCCCGATGACCGCTTGGAGAAGCTCGCGGCCATCGCCGGTTCCGCCGTGATCATTCCGACGCAACTGGAGTTCGTCGATATCGCCGGCTTGGTCAAAGGGGCGAGCAAGGGCGAGGGCAAAGGCAACATGTTCCTCTCGCACATCCGCGAAGTGGACGCGATTATCTACGTGCTCCGCTGCTTCGACGACGACAACATCATCATCCACGGTGACAATGGCGTCGATCCGCTCCGCGATGCGGAGATCGTCGAAACCGAACTGATGATCGCCGACCTCGAAAGCGCGGAGAAGCGGCTGAAGTCGATGCTGAAGAAGGGCAAGATGGGCGACATCGAAGCCGCCGAACAAGCGGTGATCTTGGAGCGCGCGTTCAAGCTCTTGGCCGACGGCAAGCCGGCGCGCGGCGCGGAAGTCCGCGATGCGCGCGAGAAGAAAATCCTCGACGCGCTCCACTTGCTGACGACCAAGCCGATCCTGTTCGTCTGCAACGTGGATGAAGCGAGCGCCGCGACCGGCAACGCCTATTCGAAGCTCGTCGCCGAGATGGCCGCGAAGCGCGGGGCCACGTCGGTCGTAATCTCGGCCCGCATCGAGCAGGAGATTTCGATGCTCGGCACGGAAGAGGAAAAGCGGGAGTTCCTCGCCTCGCTCGACCTCGCGGAGACGGGGCTGTCGCGCATCGTGAAGGCCGGGTACGAGCTGCTCGAACTCGTGACTTACTTCACCGTCGGCCCGAAAGAAACCCGCGCGTGGACGATCACCGAGGGCACGCTCGCCCCCGCCGCGGCCGGGGTGATCCACAGCGACTTCGAGCAGGGGTTCATCCGCGCGGAAACGATCAGCTACGGCGATTACTTGGAAGGGCACGGCGAACAGGGTGCCAAGAAAGCCGG
>JAYTBD010000092.1:0-2259 GCA_043737155.1 Fimbriiglobus sp.
GAGCGCCGCCGTTTGTTCCGGCGTCGGCCAGTCGATGGTCGGCTTCGTGAACGGATCGCCGCCGCCGCCGGTCACCGGGGTCCGGTTGAAGAAGGCGAACAGGCCGTAGTACTCCTTCTGCGCGATCGGGTCGAACTTGTGATCGTGGCACCGGCAGCAATTGAAAGTCAGCCCGAGCCAGACGGTCGCGACGGTCTCGGCCATGTCCATGCCGTAGTCGACGCGGTTCTCCTCCGCGATGCGGCCACCCTCGCCGTTGATCGGATGGTTGCGCAGGAACCCGGTGGCCAGCTTCTGTTCGGGCGTCGCGTTCGGCAGCAGATCGCCGGCGATCTGCTCGACGGTGAATCGGTCGTAGGGTATGTTGCTGTTGAACGCGCGCACCGCCCAGTCACGCCACGGGTACATCGTCCGTTCGCCGTCGCCTTGGTAGCCGTTGCTGTCGGCGTAGCGGGCCGCTTCGAGCCATTCCCAAACCATCCGTTCGCCGAAGCGCGGCGACTTCAACAAGCGATCCACAACCTTGGAATAGGCTTCGGGCGAATCGTCTTTGAGAAACGCTTCGCGCTCCTCGGCCGTCGGTGGCAGGCCGGTCAGGTCGAGCGTCACGCGGCGCAGCAGGGTTTCCTTGCCCGCTTCGGGCGACGGCTTCAACCCCTCTTTTTCCAAGCGGGCATGTACGAAAGTATTGATGGACTGAGAACCTTCGCCCCGCTTCGGTGGGACGAACGCCCAGTGAGTGCCCCACGGGGCGCCGGTGTCGATCCACGCTTTCAGCGTCGCGAGTTGCTTCGCCGAGATCGTCTTGTTGATGTGCGGCGGCGGCATCGCCTCGTTCTCGTCCGCCGAGACGATGCGCTTGATCAGTTCCGATTCGCCGCTTTTGCCCAGCACGATCACCGGATCTTTCTTCCGCATCGCGCCGTCCTGCGTGTCCAAGCGCAGATCGGCTTTGCGCGCCTTGGCGTCCGGCCCGTGGCACGCGTAGCAATTCTCCGAGAGGATCGGCTGCACTTCACGGGCGAAGTCGGGCTTGTCCGCCGCGCGGACTTGCGACGCGAGCAGCACGACCAGAAACGACCACCGCATGGGGAGGAACCTCGACGCGAACTGGGGCGGGCAGTACATTCTACCCGCTTCGCCCCATTTTTCGGAAGGAACTCTCCGCCATGCTCCGCATCTTGTTCGCACTCGCCGTGTGCACGACCGCCATCGCCGCCGAACCGTGGAAGACCGTCAACGTCTGGCCGGCGAAACCGCCGGGCGAAACCACGGAACTGCCGCCCGAAGTGAACCTGTGGAAGGACACCGATGGCCCCGTCGGCGGCAAGCCGATCATCAAGCTCACGAACGTGAGCACGCCGACGATCGCGATCTACAAGCCGGCGAAGGATAAGGACACCGGCACCGCGGTCGTCATCTGCCCCGGCGGCGGGCACAGCATTCTGGCGTTCGACCACGAGGGGACCGAGGTCGCGGAGTGGCTCAACACCCTCGGCGTCACCGGCATCGTGCTGAAGTACCGCGTGCCGTTCCGCAACCCGAACAACAAGTCCGAAGCCGCGGTGCAGGACGCCCAGCGCGCCGTGCGGTTGGTGCGCGCCAACGCCAAAGAATGGGGATTGAACGAATCGCGCATCGGCGTGCTCGGCTTCAGTGCCGGGGGTGAAACCGCGGGGCTCGCGGCCATCAACCACAAATCCGAACTCTACAAAGCCGTGGATAAAATCGACGAGACTTCGGCGCGGCCCGACTTCGCCGTGCTCGTTTACCCCGCTTACTTCACCGACAAGAAGAACCGATTGAAGGAGACGGTCACGATCACGAAGGAGACGCCGCCGATGTTCTTGGCGCACTCCTTCGACGACCCCGTCGATGTGCGCAGCAGCTTGCTGCTCGCGCTCGGGTTGAAGGATGCGGGTGTCGGCTGCGAACTGCACACCTACGCCAGCGGCGGCCACGGTTGGGGCATGCGTAACACCGGTCACCCGTGCAACAGTTGGCCGGTGTTACGCATACCCCAACCGTGACCGCCGCCGGCGTAGGTGTGCAGTTCGCAGCCGACGCCGGCATCTTTCAATCCGAGCGCGAGTAGCAAGCTGCTGCGGACATCGACGGGGTCGTCGAACGAATGGGCCAAGAACATCGGCGGCGTCTCCTTCGTGATCGTGATCGTCTCTTTCAGGCGATTCTTTTTGTCGGTGAAGTAGGCCGGGTACACGAGCACAGCGAAGTCGGGCCGCGCGGAAGCTTCATCGA
>JAYTBD010000093.1:0-2259 GCA_043737155.1 Fimbriiglobus sp.
CGTTCGAGAAGTGGGGCAACCTGCCCAACGAGCGCAAGAAGATGCTCGAGCTCATCAAGAGCACCGGCGCCAACGGCGTGGTGATCCTCAGCGGCGACCGCCACCTCGGCGAAATCTCGCTCGATTCGAAGTCCGTCGGTTATCCGCTCTTCGACATTACCGCGAGTGGCTTCAACCAAGCGTCCGCGAACTATCGCGATCCGGAAGCCAACAAGTACCGCGTGTCGTCGCTGCCCTACGGCAACCACTTCGGCATGGTCACCATCGACTGGGTAGCCGACCCGATTCTCAGCTTGCAGCTCCGCCACGAGAACGGCGAGATCGCGATCCAATCGAAGATCAAGCTGAGCAAGTTGCAAGCGAAGAGGGACAAGGAACCGGCGAAGCCGGCCGTCGCATTGCCCGAGGGGGTGCTTACCCCTGTGGAGGCGTTGAAGAAAAAAGAGGGCGACGAAGTGACCGTCCAGTTCGCGGTCGAAGGCGGCCGGTCACTCGCCAAGCGCATCTTGCTGAACTCGGACAAAGACTTCAAGAGCGATAAGAACTTCACGGTCGTGGTCAACGACAAAGCGCTCACCGGCAAGTTCGACAACGCGACCTTCGACACGTTCAAAGGCAAGACGATCCGCGTGAAAGGGAAGCTGAGCACGTTCCAAGGGTCATTGCAGATTCAGGTGAGCGACGGGAAGGATATTGAGATCGTCGATGAGAAGGAGAAGTAGGGCTGTTTCGTTAGCCCGACGCGCCAGCGAGGGTCTTCAGCCCGAAGGGCTGGGAGTTCTCAGCCTGGGGCAACGCCCCAGGCGAAGCTCGCGGCGACATTCCCACCCGCGCCTAGGGCGTTGCCCCAGGCTGAGAACTCCCAGCCCTTCGGGCTGAAGAATTACGCCGAGCCGTAATGCGCGACCCAATCACACTCATGGTTCACAACCGCTGTGGGCCGACCATGCGCTCGGTGCCGAAGAATTGCTGCGTGCCCAGGTACAAGATCATCGCGATGGAGCGGAGTGCTTCTTTGCTGTTGACCTTCGATTTGCCGTGCCGGCGGTTCTCGAAGATGATCGGCAGTTCGCCCAGGCGGGCCTTGGTGCGGTGGACGCGGAAGAGCACTTCCTGTTGGAACGAGTAGCCGCGCGATTTGGTCTCTTCCAGCTTCGCCAAGCGCAGATTCGCCACGCGGTAGCAGCGGTAGGCGCCGCTGGCATCGTTGACGGGCATCCGAAATAGGAAGCGCACCAATCCGTTGACGCAGCGGCTGATGACCAAGCGGGCCAGCGGCCAATTCTCGGTGCCGCCGCCGCGGACGTAACGGCTGCCGATCATCACATCGTGGTTCGCCATGCCCGCTTGCAGGCCGGGGAGGAAGCGCGTCGGATGGCTGAAGTCGGCGTCCATGTTCTGGAGGAAATCGTAGCCGTGGTCCATGGCGTAGTGCATCGCCGCGAGGGTGGCGGTGCCGAGACCGAGTTTGCCGGGCCGGTGGATCGCTTTGATGCGCGAATCGCGGGCCGCGAGTTCGTCCACGTACTCCCCGGTGCCGTCGGGCGAATTGTCGTCGACGACGAGGACATCGGCGTGCGGGAGATACTGGTGAATTTCTTCGATGAGTTTGGGAAGGTTTTCGCGCTCGTTGTAGGTGGCGATGGACACGAGCAAGCGCGGCCCGGGCGGGGACTTGGGCCGGACGAGTGCTAAGGGGGCCGGGGTCGGGTTGAGTGACACGCGGGAACCAACGGGACGGGGAATCGCGACGGCGCCTTGCACGGAAGTGTCTCCGGGGCTAATTCATATCATAGGGATTCGCACCGAACGCCGTTATTCCCGCCCGGTCCAGCATTCTTCGGCGCGCGGGCCAAGTGGGGTTCACATGTCTTCCCAAATCGAAACGACCTGCCCGAACTGCAAAAAGATGCTGAAGGTGCCCGAAGCCGCCATCGGCCGGGTCATCCGCTGCAAGGCGTGCGACGGCATGTTCGAAGTCGCCGACCCGAAAGCGGCCCCGAAGCCGGTGGCCAAGCCGACCGTCGCGAAACCGGCGACCGCCAAGCCGAAGGTCGCAAAGGCCAAACCCGCGGCGCCGAAATCGGAGGTGCCGAAACCGGCGGAGGGCACCCTCGGCTTCGCCAAAGACGACGACGATGATGACGACGATAATCCGAACCCGACGCCGATGAAGGTCATCGTCGAAGGCGAAGAGCCGCGCTGCCCGCACTGCGCCAAGGAACTCGACCCGCCGGACACGAAGATCTGCTTGAACTG
>JAYTBD010000094.1:0-5664 GCA_043737155.1 Fimbriiglobus sp.
CCGTAGTTGTAGTACGAGCGCGAGATCGGCGGCGAGTAAAGCAGGTTGTACGAAGTGTAGCTCGGCCCGATCATGTACGGGGAGATGTAGCCGTAGCCGTGATTCGGTTCGACATAGACCGGGCGTGCCGGGATCGCGGTGTAGTTGCGATAGAAGCCGAGGCGGGTGTTGCCGCGGTAGTGCTGGGCGTGCGCCGCGTCGGCGGAAAGGCCGACGATGCCGAGGGCGAGAAGGCCGCCCAAAAGAAGCCTCGAGATACTCATGGTGTTACTCCGAGAAGCGGTGCGCAGGTGAAGTTGTGTTCTATCTGCGTATAAGCGGTTCTCACGCCGAAGGTCAATTTTTCTGCCGAATCCGTGCGACTCGTCGTGGAATAATCCATATCCGGTTCGAAGTCATGCTACCTCCGCCACGGCGGAAGCAGCCTTGGGCCCCGATATCAAACGGAAAAGCCCGGCGATGGTTCGTGGGGCTTTTGCAATCGGTATTCCGAGTTAGCGATAACCGCGGCCGAAGCTGAACGAAGAGCCCGAGCGATACCCGTAAGGGCTGTAGTTGTACCCCGAGTTGTAGCCACGATTGTAGCCGGAGTTGTAATACGATCGGTACTGCGGCCCGCCGTAGAATTGGCCGAAGTTCGGTTGTTGGTAGTAGCCCTGGTTGTAGAACTGCGACGAATAGCCGGAGTGACCGTAGTTGTAACTCGGCCCGCCCCGCCATAGAACCGGTTGTTGTAATTCTGTGAGCCGTAGAACTGCGCTTGGGCCGCGTCTGCAGATAGGCCGACGAGGCCGAGAGCGAGCAGGCCGCCCACAATCACACGGGAGAAGCTCATGGTGTCACTCCGAAGAGGTGTGTCGGTCTCGAACAGCCGAATCCGACATTATAGATACCCCTCTTCGGACGACCCTTGCGCCACTTCCACCCATTTTCGAACTACTGGGCTGCGGCAAGGTGCTGCTCTCGCAATGGCAACCCCCTTCTCAATTCACCCCGGTCAGTTGATTCTCGGCCACCTCGAGAGCCCGCATCAGCCCCATCGCTTTGTTGATCGTCTCTTGGTACTCGTCGTCCGGTTTACTGTCCGCGACCACGCCGCAGCCCGCTTGGATATAGGCCTTGTCGCCTTGGAGCACCATCGTCCGCAGGGCGATGCACGTATCCATGTTCCCGCTGAAGTCGATGTAGCCGACGGCACCGCCGTAAGGCCCGCGCCGGTGCGGTTCGAGTTCGTCGATAATTTCCATCGCCCGCACCTTCGGCGCGCCGCTCAGCGTTCCCGCCGGCAATGCCGAGCGCATCGCATCGAACGCGCTCTTCCCCGGCAGCAGCTCGCCCGTCACCGTGCTGCTGATGTGCATGACGTGACTGTAGCGCTCGACCGTCATCAAATCCGATAACTCCACCGACCCGAGCCGGCAGACCTTGCCGACGTCGTTGCGGCCGAGATCGACGAGCATGATGTGCTCGGCCCGCTCTTTGGGATCGGCGAGCAATTCGACCGCGAGGGCCGCATCGGCCTCGGGCGTTTCGCCGCGCTTGCGCGTCCCCGCGAGCGGCCGGACGGTCATGGTTCCGTTCTCGACCCGACAGAGAATTTCGGGCGATGCCCCCACCAGCGCGGTCGGTCCGGCGTCGACGTAAAACATAAACGGGCTCGGGTTGATCACGCGCAGCGCGCGGTAGATATCGAACGGCCGGGCGGTGGTGGTCGCCTCGAAGCGCTGGCTCGGCACGTATTGGAAAACGTCCCCGGCCAAGATGTACTCGACCCCTTTCGCCATCATGGCGTGCCACGATTCCCGCGTGAAGTTGGAACGGAATCGCTCGGGCAGGGTATAGCTCTGCGAAATGTGGATGTCGGTCAGCGGCAGATCGTGAGTCGGTGCCCGGAGTTGCTCGACGAGCGCGTCCACCGCCTCGCAGGCCCCGCGATAACACCCGGAGATATCGAGACCCGGTTCGATGCGGGCGTGGGCGACGACGTTCACCGTTTTGTTGATGTGATCGAAGATGACCATGCGGTCGTAGAAGCCGAAGCAGAGATCGGGGATTCCCCGGTCGTCCGCCGGCGGGTTCGGGAGTTTCTCGACGTAGCGCACGGCGTCGTACCCCGCGAAGCCGACGGCGCCGCCGCAGAATCGCGGGAGACCCGGGATGTTCGGGCTCCGGAATGCATCGATCCGTTCTTCGAGCAACTTCAGGGGATCGGCGTGTCCGAGTTCCCGCACTTCGCCTGCCGAGGTGCATTCGCGAACGCGGTGCCCGAAGGCTTCGAACGTGCGGAACGGTCCGGCCCCGAGGAAGCTGTAACGTCCGATACGCTCCCCGCCGACGACGCTCTCGAATAGGAAGGCCCAACCGTGGCCGCGTATCTTGGCGAAGGCCGAAACGGGCGTGAGCGTGTCTGCGACCAATTGCCGGTAGACCGGGACGACCGTGTGCCCCGCGGCGAGGCCCGCGAATTCATCGAAAGGCGGGCGGTGGAGCATCGCTGGGAAACCGTGGGGTCCGTGGAGGTTCGATTTATGCCGCGCTCCGCTTCCCGAACAGGACGCCCGACTGGTAGAATTGCGGAAACGTCTCCCTCGAGTCACTCATGCTCCGTATCATGCTGAATTCCGAACCGCGATCCTTCCCCGCGCCGCTGCGCGTCGCCGATTTGCTCCGCAGTCTCGGCAAAGACTCGAAGAAGCTCGCCGTCGAAGTGAATCGAATGATTGTACCCCGGGCGGAGCAGGAACAGCATTCGCTCGCCGACGGCGACGAAGTGGAGATCGTCACGCTCGTCGGAGGCGGTCAGCCCGATCCGAACCCGCCCGCGGACAAGCCGCTGGTCATCGGCAAATTCTCCTTCCGCTCCCGGCTGTTCACCGGCACCGGCAAATACACGTCGAACGACCGGATGAGGCAATGCCTCGATGCCAGCGGCTGCGAAGTCACGACGGTCGCCGTGCGCCGCGAGCGGCTCATCGACAAAGACGGCAACAGCCTGCTCGACTCTCTCGACCTCTCGAAGTTGACAATCTTGCCCAATACCGCCGGCTGTTTCAGCGCCGACGATGCGGTCCGCCATGCCCGACTAGCGCGGGAGCTGTTGACCAACCTCGAGAACCCCGGGGCCGATTGGGTGAAGCTCGAGTGTCTCGCGGATAAGCGCACCTTGCTCCCCGATCCGTTCGACACGCTGAAAGCCACCGAGATCCTGGTGAAAGAAGGCTTCACGGTCCTCGTTTACACATCGGACGATCCCGTGCTCGCCAAGCGCCTCAAAGAAGCGGGCGCCGCCAGCGTCATGCCGGCGGGCAGCCCCATCGGGAGTGGACAGGGCATTTTGAACCCGAACAACATCCGCATCTGCTTGGAGTATTTGAAAGAGAACGACCCGGATTATCCCGTGATCGTGGACGCCGGCGTCGGCACCGCCAGCGACGTCAGCGCCGCCATGGAACTCGGCTGCGACGGCGTGCTGCTGAACACGGCGATCGCGGGCGCGGACGATCCGCTCCGCATGGCATGGGCAATGCGATACGCGACCGAAGCCGGCCGCTTGGCTTACCTCGCGGGGCGGATCCCCAAGAAGCTCTACGCCAACGCCAGCAGCCCGACCGAGGGTTTGATTCATCCGAGCCATTGATTGCAGAAAAACATTTTCACCACAGAGGCACAGAGGACACAGAGAAGATCGAGAAGAGAAACTCCGGATCGTATTTTGGTTTTCCTCTGTGTTCTCGGTGTCTCTGTGGTGAATCCTGATCTGGAGCCAACCGATGACCCGTCCGCTCGCCTTCGCATTGCTCTCGGCTTTCGCGGTCCCCGCGTTCGCCGCAGAGCCGGTCCACTTCCCGCGTTTGCTCGACACCGCCGGGAAGGTGCACATCATCGGGGAGTCGCCCAAGATCAAGGCGATCGTCTTCGTATTCCTCGGGCCGGAGTGCCCGCTGTGCCAGCGCTATGCGCCGACTCTGAACAAACTCGTCGAAGGCCTGCCGGCCTCGGTCGAATTTTACGGCGTCGTATCCGGCACCAGTGCGACGCGGGCCGAAGCGGCGAAGTATGCCACCGAGTACAAGCTGAACTTTCCCGTGCTTATCGATGGGACATTGGAGTTGGCCACGCGCTTCAAACCGACTCACGTCCCCGAGGCGTTCGCGCTGAATACGACCGGAGGAGTTGTTTACCGCGGGCGGATCGACGACTGGTACGAAGCCCCCGGCAAGCCGAAAGCCGCCGTGCAATCCCACGATTTGAGGGACGCCATCGCCGCGGTCGCGGCCGGGAAGCCCGTGGCCCATCCGACGACGAAACCGATCGGCTGCATGTTCGAGGACGACTTGCCCAAGCCCGGCGCCGCCCCTGCGAAGGTGACGTACAATCGCCACATCGCCGCGATTCTGCGGGCCCGGTGCGGCGATTGCCACCGCCCCGGCGAAGTGGCCCCATTCTCTCTGCTCTCCTTCAAGGATGCTGCTAAGCGGGCTCAGCAGCTGCTCGATGTGGTCGAAGGCGGGATGATGCCGCCGTGGAAACCGGTGCCGAACTACGGCCACTTCCTCGGCGAACGCCGGCTGACGAAAACCGAATTGGCCACCTTTGCAGCGTGGGTCAAGCAAGGCGCGCCCGAAGGCGACGCGGCCGATGCACTCCCCACCGCGGTCTACCCCAATGGCTGGCAGTTGGGCAAACCCGATCTCGTGATCAAGATGCCCAAAGCGTTCACCATCCCCGCGGATGGGCCGGACATCATCCGCAATTTCGTCATCCCAATGCCGGGGGTTCAGGATAATCGCATGGTCACCGCCATCGAAGTCCGCCCCGGCAATCGCAAAGTCGTCCACCACGCCATCTGCTACTTGGATGCAAGCGGCACGGCGAAGAAGCTCGATGCCGAGGACGACACCGCCGGGTACGAATCGTACAAGGGCGGACTCGGCTTCCTGCCCACCGGCGCACTCGGCGGTTTCGCGCCGGGCCAGACGCCGCGGCATGTCCCCGATGGCATGGGCCGCTTTCTGCCGAAGGGATCGGATGCGGTGCTCCAACTCCACTACCATCCGAGCGGCAAAGCCGAGACCGACCAGACGGAAGTCGGCGTCTACTTCGCCAAGAAGCCGGTGACGAACACGCTCTTCGGCCTGACCGTGGAGAACTGGGAGATCGACATCCCCGCCGGGGAAAAGGATTACCGCCGCAAGGCCGAGTACACTTTGCCCGTCGATGTCACCTTTATCCTCGTCGCCCCGCACATGCATCGCCTCGGCGCCGAAATGAAGTGCTGGGCCGAGTTGCCCAACGGCGATACCAAGCCGATGGTCCATGTGAAGAAGTGGGACTTCAACCAACAGGATAGCTACTTCTACCGCGAGCCGTTCACACTGGCGAAGGGGACGAAGTTGAAGATGGAATGCCGCTTCGACAACTCCGACGGCAAAGATCGCATCCGCTACGGCGAGCGGACGGAGAACGAAATGGCCCTGTGCATCTTCGAAGTGCACGCGAAGTCGCTGCCCGATTTGTTCGCGGTGATCGGCGACCAGATCAAGACGCAGAAGATCATCGAGCGGTTCACGGAACCGAAGAAGTAGAGTGAGCCGGAGCAAGGTGGACGATTGAGCCGGGTTGCGTGAGCGCCCGGAGATGCAGTCGCAAACTCCGGGCGCTCAC
>JAYTBD010000095.1:0-2253 GCA_043737155.1 Fimbriiglobus sp.
GGTAATGAATGCCATCGAACTCTTCGCCCCAACGGGGCCGACTTATACAGCCCAGGGCGGAAGCCCTGGGTACGAAGTCACATGCCTTTCGCCCTGAAGGGGCCGGCGTGGTCGGCCGAAGTTACGCCGGCCCCTTCGGGGCGGAGGCAATGCGCATCCCGACCCAGGGCTTCCGCCCTGGGCTGTATAAGTCGGCCCCGTTGGGGCGAAGAATATCCGGTGCGATTCAATACCTGACCGTCAGTAACGGAACGATACCGCCGCGATGAACCGATTCTGGAATCGCTCGAATGCCGGAACTGCCCGAAGTCGAAACCGTCGTCCGCGATCTCCGACCGCTCATCGTGGGGCGGTCGTTCACTTCGTTGCACGTCGGCCCGCTGCGGCTCCGTAAGCCGTGGTCGACGGATTGGAAACAACACATCGTCGGCAAGACGACGACGGCGATCCGGCGGCGCGGCAAATGGATTCTCGTCGACCTCGACTCCGGGGCGATCCTGCTCGTCCACTTGGGCATGACCGGGCAGTTCACCGCCGTTCCAACCGACGACCCCCGGCCCGATCACCTGCATTTCACCTTCGGTCTGAGCGATGGCCGAGAACTGCGTTACCGCGACGCCCGGCGTTTCGGCAGTGTCCAGTGGATCGCGAGCGATGAGTTGCTCCAATTCGCTTTCGGCGAGTCGCTCGGTCCGGAGCCGGTCGATATTCCGTCGGAGCTTTTCGCCGAGGCCGTGCGCGGCAGTCGGCGGAATCTCAAAGCGATCTTGCTCGATCAGTCGATCCTCGCCGGGGTGGGGAACATCTACGCCGACGAATCGCTGTTCCGCGCCCGGCTGCATCCGGAAACCCTCGGGAGCGAGCTGACCGTGCCGCAGTGCAATCGCTTGCGGCTCGCGATCGAAGAGGTGATTGCGAAAGCCATTCTCGGGCGCGGTTCGACGATCCGCGACTACATCGGCGGGTCGGGTTTGCGCGGGGGCTTCCAAGACGAGTTCAACGTCTACGGACGGACCGGCGAGAAGTGCACTGTCTGCGGGAAAGCAATCGAGATGCTCCGTGTCGCGGGGCGGTCGTCGCATTACTGCCCGAAGTGTCAAAAGCGAAACCCGCGCCGTTGACGGCGCGGGATTTTGTCGATGACTCACTTCGCCGGCATCGTCAGTGGGGCGGGCATCGTGTGGTGGTGCTGCGGGAAGTAAGGGTTGGCTTGGTAGCCGCCGCCGCTTCCCGGGGGGCCGTAAACCGGGGCGTTGTACATCGGGGCCGAGGTTTGGAAGTGGGCGTTGTACGGGAAGTACAAGTACCACGGGGCCGCTTGGAAGGCCGGGAGCGGCTGCTTGTGGAAGAGCGATTTGAAAATCGGCTTCCGCGGGCCTTCGAACACGTTGGGCGATTGGGCTTGGGCGTTGCCGGCAAAGGCCAGTAGAGCCATCGTGGCGGCCACGGCAAATAGGAACTTCTTCATCGTCGATCCTCGGGTCTAGTCCTTTAGAATGCGGGCGCGGCTCCCTGCGAGTGCGCACCGAGTACGGGGTCATTGTGCGCGCCGATTATCGGACGCGCGGGTCGGCGGCCCCATTTCCGCCGACCCCGATTGACACCGCGGCGAAACAACCGCGACGACCGGAACGATTTAGCGCTCGGTCACCGTCGAGCTGACCGCCCGGATCGGTTCTGCCCGTTGGATCGCCGATTGACAGGTCGAACAGGCGCCGTGACCGCGGTGGTGGAACGGGTTGATCCGATGGCCGATGTTCTTGAGCGTCGCCAACGAGTAACTGCCCCACGAATGGCCGCTGCTGCAGTTGCCGCACGGGCTGTGGCGAAGCCCGCCGAGGCCACCGAAGCCGCCGAAGCCGCTGGAGATCTCATTCAGTCGCAACCGGCCGCTGGTCGCGGAACCGCCGCCACCGCCCCCGATGGGGCCGGTGTAGCGGAGGTCGGAGGTCCAAGGACCGTACGGCTCGAACGGATAGTAACCCGCGTACGGCCCGTAGTTGACGAGCGGCCCTTCTTGGTGAAGGCACGAGAACAACCGGTAGCGAACTTGGTAACCGGGGGTATACTCGGCTCCGGAACCATAGCCCGCGCCCGCCCCGTACCCCGGCGGGCAGTATGCACCCGCCGCACCGGGGCCTTGCGCTTGCGCCGTCGCGGCCATCGCCAGCGCGAACGGCAGGGCCAGCATCCCTGCCAAGAGCATCCGTCTCATGTCTGCCCATCCCGTTGTGAGGAACGTGGCCCAATCGC
>JAYTBD010000096.1:0-5620 GCA_043737155.1 Fimbriiglobus sp.
TTCAAATACTTCACGGGACTGAGGAGACGACCATGGCCGAAGTACAAAACAAAATGAAGGGCGGTATCGATAACGCCGCCGACCAAGCCCGCTCCGCCGTGGACCGCGGCGCCGATCAAGCCAAAGCCGGTACCGATCGCGCTTCGGGTATCGTCGGCCAAGCGAAGCACAAGGCCGAAGATGCAGTCGACGCCATCAGCGGCTACGCGAGCGATGCCAAAGATCGTGTCCAGCACTTCGCTCACGATGCGAAAGATTTTGCTGTCGATGCCAAAGGCAAAGCCTTGCATCTCGCCGAAGACGCTTACGACCAAGCGGGGGATAAGCTCGGCGCACTCAGCCACGATGTGACCGACTTGGTCAAGAAATATCCGATCCAAGCTCTGCTCATCGGCTTCGGTGCCGGTCTGCTCTTGGGCCGTGTCAGCCGCGCTTAGTCGCAATCTTGATCTTCGTGCGGCCGGCGGAAACTTGTTCCGTCGGCCGTTTCTATTCCCGGATCGACCACGGGATTCTTCTAGGAGATAATCGTGAAAATCACCGGTATCGGCCTGCTCGTGATCGGTTTTGCCCTGCTGATGTTCGCGGGCGTTTCTCACTTCGCCCTGTCTCCAACTCCGGACGGCACCGATCAAGCCACCACTCCCGGCGCGCCGATTTTCAGCCCCGCCATTTCTTTGCTGGTCGCCGCACTAGCCGCAATCGCTGGCTTTCTGGTTCTGCGCTTCGGCGGGCGTGGCTACAACGAGCAAACGGTCAAACCCGCCGCACCGCAAAATCGCTAACTTCTCATGCACTGCACGGGGGGATAGCGATGGTCGGATTTCGCAAAGGTTCTCGGTACTGAAAGTCCGATCTACATCTTCGAGAGGGAGTTGTCGGACTTGGGGTGTGCCACATGCCGGGTCTGCGGATCATAGTCGTTACCGCAGTATTTGCTTCAGTGCAATTTGCTCCAGGACAAACCACTTCAAGCTTACCCGCCGAAGTATTACCTATCCCTGTGCGGCCTCCGGCTGCGACCGAGCGGGCATGGTCCGGGCCCGCACAAAAACCCAAGGTGGAGAAAACCTTCTGGGAGAACGTACCACCGGCGCAGCCGTTTCCACGGGCCGGCAATTTCAACATCGCGCCGACCGGACCGGGTTATTACACTCTCGTCGATCAACTCAACGGCCATTACTCCGAGAAGCGTCCGAAGTATCCGTACCTACAATGGGGTCAGAACGCGAACTCGTTCTTCAACGTCGATTTTAGTTACCTCGATGATCCCAAGAACACCGAACGCGATTTCTTCGATCCGCTGAAGCGCGTTCACCTCGGCGACGACTGGCTTATCAGCACCGGTGGCGAGGTGCGGAACCGCTATGCCACGATCCAAAACGCGGCGCTGTTCAACCGCCGGCCCAACGCCGGGGCGACCGACAACTTCAACCTCTTCCGCACCCGGGTCTACGGCGACCTGTGGTACCGCGACCTCTTCCGTTTCTACGCGGAGTTCCTCACGGCCGAATCGTCCGGCCAAGCGATTCCCCCCGCGTCGTCGGACATCGCTCGCAACGACTTCTTGAACCTGTTCGCCGAAGTGAAACTGTTCGAGATCGACGACCACGGCATTTATGCCCGCGTCGGTCGGCAGGAGTTGCTGTTCGGTTCGCAGCGGGCGCTCTCCCCGGCCGATTGGGCCAATACCCGTCGGCCATTCCAAGGCGTCCGAGGGACTTGGCACAACGACAAGATCGAAGAGGACGTGTTCGTCGTGAACACGGTGAAGCCGAACATCGACGAGATTTCGAGCATCGACCGCAACCAACTGCTGGTGGGGAATTGGTTCAAGTACCGGTTTACGAAGGACACCAGCGCGGACTTCTATTACATCCATTACCAAAACGAGAACCCCGGTGTGGCCCGCGGCCAGCGCGGAGCGACCGGTGGCTTCCGCGTGAACACCTTCGGCAGTCGGTTCGTCGGCAACCGCGAGCAGTTTCTCTTCGACTTCGAAGGGGCGTTGCAAGGCGGCGACTGGGCGAACCAGAACATTCTCGCGGGGATGGGCTTGGCCGGGCTCGGCTACCACTTCAAAGATGCCCCCGCGTCGCCGACGCTTTGGGCGTACTACGACTTCGCCTCCGGCGATCCGAACCCCGGGGCGACCGGCACCCACCGCACGTACAGCACGCTCTTCCCGTTCGGGCACTCTTACTACGCGGGCCTCGACGCCATCGGCCGGCAAAATATCCACGACTTCCACTTGGAAGCCGGCTTCTTCCCGGTGAATTGGTTCCGCATCCAACTCGGCTACCACCTCCTCGAACTCGTCCACGCCAAGGATGCGCTCTACAGCCCGTCCGGCGGAGTCGTGCGCCAAGATCCGACTGGCCGTGCGGGGACGGACGTCGGCTCGGCGATCAGTTCGACGTTTCAAGTCCACATCGATAAGCACCAGATTTTCTTCGTCGGCTACAGCCACCTCTTCGCGGGAGACTACATCCGCAACACCGCCGCGACCCCCGCCGCCGGGCGCGATCTGAGCGCTCTTTGGGTTCAGTACATTTTGAAGTGGTGAGATTCCTATAACAGCCGCATGAAAACGCTCGACGAATTCCAAGCGGTCTACCACCTGCCACTCACCGAGTTGATCCTCCGCGCGGCCGGCGTCCATCGCGACAACCGAGGGCACACCGATATCCAGCGCTGCGCCCTGCTGAGCATCAAGACGGGCGGCTGTCCCGAGGATTGCAAATACTGCAGCCAGAGCGCCCATTACGACTCCCCGGTGAATCGGCAACCGCTGATGACCGTGGACGAAGTCCGCGAGAAGGCGGAGCAAGCCAAAGCGAGCGGGGCGACGCGGTTCTGCATGGGCGCGGCGTGGCGCCAACCGAAAGACGGCCCGGAGTTCGACCGCGTCCTCGACATGGTCCGCGTCGTGCGCGGGTTGGGGATGGAAGCCTGCGTGACCCTCGGGATGCTGACCGACGACCAAGCGCGCCGCTTGAAGGAAGCCGACCTCACGGCGTACAACCACAACCTCGACACCTCGCGGCGGTTCTATCCGCAAGTCATCACGACGCGGAATTACGACGACCGCATCGGCACATTGAAAGCGGTGGCGAAGGCCGGGATCAACGTGTGCAGCGGCGGGATCGTCGGCATGGGCGAGACGGTCGACGACCGCCTGATGATGCTGGCCGAACTCGCGCAACTGGAGACACCGCCGGAAAGCGTGCCGATCAACTGCCTGATGCCGCAAGCGGGAACGCCCTTGCAGATGGCGGGCGCGGTCGATTCCATCGACATCGTCCGGCTCGTCGCCACGGCCCGGATCGCCTTCCCGAAGGCGCGTGTGCGGCTGAGCGCCGGCCGGGATCGCATGGGCCAGGAACTGCAAATCCTCTGCTTCCTCGCCGGGGCCGATTCGGTCTTTTACGGGGACAAATTGCTCACGGCTCCGAACCCGTCGTCGTCCGACGACGCGGCCTTGTTCCGCGCGATGGGCTTACCCGAGCCGGGGTCACTGGTCTCATGAGCCTCGCGTCGCGCTGGACCGATGAGCTGCAACTCTTGCGGGAACAAGGGCGCCACCGTTCCCTCCGTGCTCCTGCGGGGATCGACTTCACCTCGAACGATTACCTCGGGTATGGAACTCGCTTCCACTGCGCGTCCGATCTGCCGATCAGCGGGATGGCGTCCCGGCTGCTCCGGGGCAATCACCCGATCTGGGACGAGGTCGAAGCGGCACTCGCCGAGTGGCACGGCGCCAAGGCCGCACTGATGATGACCAGCGGATACGCGGCCAACGAAGGGTTGCTGGCGACCGTCGTCGAACCGGGCGATTGGGTCGCCGTCGACGAACTCGACCACGCCTGCATCTTCGATGGCTTGCGATTGATCCGACCGCGCAAATTCGCGTTTCGACACAACGACTTGAACCACTTGGAATTCGGGTTGAAAGCCGAGGTCGAACGTGGTCGCGCGGGGCGGGAACGATTCGTCGTCGCGGAATCGCTCTTCAGTATGGACGGCGACCGGCCCGACTTGAAGGCGATGGTCGAACTCTGCGAGAAGCACGGGGCGCACTTGATCGTCGACGAAGCCCACTCGACGGGTTGCTACGGCCCGACCGGTTCCGGCTGCGTCGACGAAGCGGGCTTGCGCGAGCGCGTTTTGGCGACGGTCCACACCGGGGGCAAAGCCCTCGGCGTCTGCGGGGCGTACATCTGCGGATCGAAGTTGTTGAAGGAGTGGCTCGTGAACCGCTGCCGGCATCTCATCTTCACGACGGCTCTTCCGCCGGTAGTCGGATCGTGGTGGCTCGCCATGCTCAGGCGCGTGCGGTCGGATGACGACGCGAGACGACAACTCCATTCCAATACCGCCCGTTTCCGCGCCGCGCTCGCCGACTCCGGGATCGCCGTCGCGGGGACTGAATTCATCGTCCCCGTGATACTCGGCGAAGACGACCGGGCCGTCCGCGCCGCTTCGATACTCCAAGAGCGTGGCTTCGACGTGCGCGCCATCCGCCCGCCGAGTGTGCCGGCCGATACGGCCCGCCTCCGCATCTCAATCCACGCGGATCACTCCGAAGAGCAATTGGATTTGATCGCTGATGCGCTGCGAGAGGCGGTGACCGAATGAAGGGCTTCATCGTTGTGGGCACCGACACCGACGCGGGCAAGACCGGGTTTTGCGCCCAATTCCTGCAAGTGTTCACGGGGCAGTTCGCATATTGGAAGCCGGTCGAAACGGGGGACTCGGATACCGCGACGATCCGGCGGTTGGTCCCCTCGGCGACGGTCTATGAACCGCTGGCCAGATTCTTCGAACCTGTCGCACCGATGCTGGCAGCAGCACGCGAAGGCCGACGGATGCCGAGTATCGCGGAGGTGATCGCCGCCGCCCTCCCTTCCCCGTTGCCGCTGGTGATCGAAACGTTCGGCGGCCCGCTCTCCCCGTACGACGATGGTCATTTGCAAGCCGAGATGATCGCCGCGCTCGGCCTCCCGGTGATCTTGGTGACATCGTCCAAAGTCGGAGCGGTCGCGCGCACTTTGCAAGCGTTGGCCGGGATGCGCCCGTTCGGAATCACCCCGATCTCGGTGTTGCTGCTCGGGCCGGCGGACGCGTTCGCCGTCGGACAGATCGAGTGTCATGGGTGTGTAAGCGTCCGCTCGATGGAGGTCGCGGCAAGTTGGGACGAAGTGGGAATTCGCATTGCGGCCGATTGCAACAGGGTGGCATTTGAAACGATCATTCCGGCGAAGGGATCGTCGCTCACGCCTCTGGCTTGGACGATCGCGGAGTACTTGCGCCGCGATCGCGCCTCGGTCTGGCACCCGTACACCGCACTTGTCGGAGCCGACGATCCGCTCGTCGTGACCGGGGCGCGAGACGAGTTTCTCGAACTGGCCGACGGCCGGACGCTCATCGACGGCATCTCATCGTGGTGGACGATCCTCCATGGTCACCGCCATCCCCCGCTGATGCAGGCACTCCGTGAGGCGTCCGGAAGAATCGACCACGTGCTCTTCGCCGGCGTCACGCATCCCGATGCGATCAAAGTGGCCGAGCTTCTCTTGGCCACCGCTCCGTGGGCGGGCGGGCGGGTCTTCTTCTCGGA
>JAYTBD010000097.1:0-2251 GCA_043737155.1 Fimbriiglobus sp.
CCGCCCCCTTCCCAAAGCACAACGTGACTCGTCGCCTCGCAAAGCAACTCATCCCCCGGCCGACAGTGCAGCCGCACCGCGATTTGATTCGCCATCGTCCCCGACGGCACAAACAGCGCGGCTTCCAGTCCCAAGTAGTTCGCAAGTTTCGATTCGAGAGCGTTGACCGTCGGGTCTTCGCCGTACACATCGTCACCGACCTCGGCGGCAAGCATCGCCCGTAACATCCCCGGCGTCGGTTTGGTCACGGTGTCGCTGCGGAGGTCGATCATCGTCGCGGTGCTCACTTCTCGGTCGTCGGCTTCGCGTCGTCGGACTGCTTGTCTTCGAGGAACCAGCGCTTGCCGTTGTTCTTGAAATAGAGCGTTTTCCCCGGGATGTCCTTGTGGGTGACGCTCGCCGTGGCCCCCGCTTCGGCGAATTGCCCCTCGGTCGCAAACTTTCGGAACGCTTTGAGGTTCTCGGGGTACTCGGCCAGTTGGGTTTGCAAATCGCGGACCACGTACTTGAACGAACGGGCCACCGCTTCCTCGCGGACGATCGCCGCGAAGGCGACGGGCTCGGCCGGCAGTTTATCCCGCGTCGCCACTTGCTCCGGGTTGCGCTTCTGCTGGTCCAGCTTCCCGTTGAGCTCCAATTCCACCGTGCGTTCGAGCCGCTGGGCCACCTCGAGAATCTTCGATTCCAGCAAAGCGGGTTCGAGCACGTGGGCCACGAAATAGTCGTAGCGTTTGTTCTCGAGCAGCTTGATCGCCGATTCGAGCGCCAGCTTCGGTGTAGTCTGCGGATACAGATCCGCATTCGCGGTGATGCCGAAGCGGGGCCTCTCCTCCGCGGCCGGCTGGGCCGACGCCATCGCCGCGAAGCCGAGACCGACCAGTACAATCGTTACACCGCGCATGGGCGGACTCCTCCGGGGATGACGATACCCTACAACCTACGTCTTCGACCGTCGCGACTGGCTCCGGCGATTTCGCCCATCGCACTCCACCCTTTTATCTCCGGGCGAGGCGGTATAATCGGCGTATGGCAGGAAACACCTTCGGCACCTTATTCCGCGTCACGACCTCGGGCGTCAGCCACGGGCCGGGCTACCTCTGCATTATCGATGGCTGCCCCGCGGGGTTGGAACTCGGGATCGACGATTTGCTCCCCGATTTGCGGCGCCGAAAGCCGGGCCAGTCGAAACTGACCACCCAGCGCGACGAAGCCGACCTGCCCGAAATCTGGAGCGGAATTTTCGAAGGGCGCACCGACGGAACCCCCATCGGCATCCTATTCCGCAACGGCGATCAACGCAGCACCGACTACGGCGACATCAAGGACAAATTCCGACCCGGCCACGCGGACTATACCTTCGACGCGAAGTACGGATTCCGCGATCACCGCGGCGGCGGCCGCAGCAGCGCTCGCGAGACGATCTGCCGAGTCGCGGCCGGCGCCGTCGCCAAGAAGCTACTGGCCCGCGAGGGCATCCGCATCCAAGGGTACGTCACGCAGGTCGGAGGCATCCGCGCCGAAATCTCCGACCCGACCGCGGTGACGATGGACCAAGTGGAGGCGACTCCCGTGCGCTGCCCCGACCTTGCGAAAGCGGCCGCGATGATCGAGTTAATCGACGCCGTACGGAAGGACCGCGATTCCATCGGCGGCATTTGCGAGATGGTCGCCGTCGGGGTGCCGCCGGGTTTGGGGGAACCGGTCTTCGACAAATTGAAAGCCGACCTCGGCAAAGCGATGTTGTCGCTCCCCGCGGTCACCGGTTTCGAATACGGCAACGGCTTCGCCGCAGCGCTCCTGCGCGGCAGCGAGAACAACGACCTGTACGGACCGGGGTTCCGCACCGACACCAATCGCCACGGCGGCATGCTCGGCGGCATTTCATCGGGTATGCCGATCCTCTGTCGGGTGGCGATCAAACCGACGAGTAGCATCCCGCGGCCGCAGCGGACCGTGACTCAATCGGGCGAACCGACGGAAATTCTGGTGAAGGGCCGCCACGATCCGTGCTTGTTGCCGAGGTTCGTCCCGATGGGCGAAGCGATGATGGCGCTGGTGCTGATCGATCATTGGCTGCGCGCGAAGGTGGGGAAATGTTACTGACGGTCAGGTATTCAACCGCAGCAGATCTTTCTTCGCCCCGGAGGGGCCGACTTACTTAGCCCAGGGCGGAAGCCCTGGGTCATGGACAACATTCCTCCCGCCCCGTATGGGGCCGGCGTCCTGGGCCAAACTAAGCCGGCCCCTCCGG
>JAYTBD010000098.1:0-2249 GCA_043737155.1 Fimbriiglobus sp.
CTCGAGTTCGTCATCGGCATGCCCCACCGCGGCCGGTTGAACGTGCTCACGAACATTTTGAAGAAGCCGTTCGAAGAGCTGTTCATCGAATTCTTGGACCCGTACCACCCGGATGCGGTCGAAACCGACGGCGACGTGAAGTATCACATGGGCTACTCGTCGAACATCACGACCGAAGACGGCCATCCGATCCACCTCACGCTCACGCCCAACCCGTCGCACCTCGAAGCGGTCAACCCCGTCGTCGCCGGGCGCGTCCGGGCCAAACAGCGCCTGCACAAAGACGAAGACCGCTCACGGGGGGTGCCATTGGTGCTCCACGGCGACGCCGCGTTCGCCGGGCAAGGTGTTGTCCCTGAGACATTGGGAATGGCCAACCTGCACGGCTACCGCGTCGGCGGCACGTTGCACATCGTGGTGAATAACCAAATCGGTTTCACCACGCAGGCCCGCGACGCCCGCAGCACCGAGTACTGCACCGATATCGCCAAGTTCATCCAAGCGCCGATTTTCCACCTGAACGCCGAGGACCCGGACGCTTGTATCGCCGTCGCGGAGTTGGCCATCGAATACCGGCAGGCGTTCAAAAGCGATGTCGTCATCGACCTGATTTGTTATCGCAAGATGGGCCACAACGAGAACGACGACGCTTCGATGACGCAGCCCGTGGAGCACCGCAAGATCCAGGACAAGTACCGCGAGAAGAACACGATCGTTCCGATCTACGCCCGCAAGCTGATCGCGGATGGGCTGACCACCGACGCCGAGTTGGCGCAGGTCGATCACCTGTTCAAAGGCGCGGCGGTCGCGGACGGAGCCGAGGAGTACTTGCGGACCGACGGCGAATTGGAAACGGCGCTGAAAAAGGCCAAGGACGCGGAAAAGAACGATGAGAAATCCCACCACCTGATCCAGTTCATGCCGTCGCTCGGCGGCCGTTGGAAAGGCATGACGCACGAGTATTCCCATGCCCCGTGTGAGACCGGCGTCGCCGGCGCCGTGCTCGACAAGATCGCGGATCAGTTGGTGAATCTGCCCGAGGGCTTCACGCTGCACAAGAACTTGCAGGACAAGATCAAGGTCGAGGGGAAGAACGAGTACCGCTACCCGAGCGGCGACAGCCCGTATAAACGACGCGACGAAATCAAAGCGAGGGGCAAAGTCGATTGGGGCGCGGCCGAGGCGATGGCGTTCGGTTCGCTCGTGCTCGAAGATCACCCCGTGCGCTTGAGCGGGCAGGACAGTCGCCGGGCCACGTTCAGCTATCGCCACTCCTACTACTACGATGCGAACGACGGCAAACCCTATTGCCCGCTGGCGAACTTCCCGTACCCGACCGCCCCGTTCGACGTCTTCAACAGTTTCCTCAGCGAAGCGGCGGTGCTCGGCTTCGAGTACGGCTACACCCTCGACGACCCGCAAACCCTCGTCCTTTGGGAAGCCCAGTTCGGCGACTTCGCCAACGGCGCCCAGGTCATCGTCGATCAGTTCATCGCATCCGGCGAATCGAAGTGGAACCGCGGCAGCGGTCTCGTCATGCTCCTGCCGCACGGCTACGAAGGCCAAGGCCCCGAGCATTCCTCGGCCCGCATCGAACGATACTTGCAGTTGTGCGCCGAGGACAATATCCAAGTCGGGCACTTCACGACGCCGGCCCAATACTTCCACGCCCTACGTCGCCAAGTGAAGCGGAACTTCCGCAAACCGCTGATCCTGATGACGCCCAAAGCGAACGCGCGCTCCAGCACATCGCCGGTGGAGGAATTGATCTCGGGCCGCTTCCACGAAGTGCTGGCCGATCAACCCAAGGACGCCAAGGCGATCACGCGCGTGATCCTCTGTACGGGCAAGGTCTACCACGACTTGAACAAGGCCCGCACCGACGGGCACGCCGAGAAGCCGATGGGCAAGGAGGTCGAGAAAATCCCTCTCGGCAAGTTGGATCACGTCGCCATCGTCCGCATCGAACAGCTTTACCCGTGGCCGGTCGAGCAGTTGAAGGCGGTGCTCGCACGCTATCCGAAGGCGGAGCAGTTCGTGTGGGCGCAGGAGGAATCGCACAACAACGGGGCGTGGTTTTTCGTCGAGCCGCGCCTGCGCGAGATGGGGTTGAAGGTAGGTTACGTCGGCCGGGATGCGAGTGCCAGCCCGGCGGTCGGTTCGGAGAAGTTGCACAAGTTCGAGCAGTGCGATTTGATCCAGCGCGCATTTCTGAGCGGCGGCAACGGCGGCGATGCCGAGTTCGTGTG
>JAYTBD010000099.1:0-5651 GCA_043737155.1 Fimbriiglobus sp.
TTGCGTCAAGCCATCGGCATGGAGTTGCCAAGGCGATGCCGACGAACTGAACCGCGGTCGGCGGAAGTTGACGCTGCGATTCGAACTCCCGCGCGGCAGCTATGCCACGATGCTCGTGAAGCGAATCACCGCTTTGGAGCTTCCGTGAGAGAGCGGAACGCCTCGCAAATCGCCTTCGCCGTGTCCGGTCCGCAGCTGTTCAATTCGCCGTACTGACTATTCTTGAGCTTGTAGCAAAACGGCTTCGCGGCGTCCCATTGTCGTTTGGGAATGAAGTAGCCAAGCTCGTCGTTGGCGAGGCCGAGAATCATTTTAAACTTCCCCTTCAATGGGGCGTAGATCGCCGGTTCGATGCCCGCATCGGGGTAATCGGCCCCGGCATCGGGCGGATCTTGGACTTTGCCGAGGACGAGTTCCGGATAGATTTCGCCGGGGATCGCGGCGATGTCGAGTTCGCCGAGTTTGAGGTACGCCACCTCCGTCTTCACGCCGACGGGCTTGGTTACGTCGGCCGTTTCCTTCCATTCTTTCGGCGTCTTCGTGCCGGTCCACGAGTACATCGGTCGGTTCAACACGCCCATCGTCTTGGCGAGTTTGTACAATCCGTTTTCCACGGGGACGAGGACCGATTGGACGCGGAGAGCGAACGGGACCAGCTTCGCATCAACCGCCGCTGACAACGCTTTGTCAGCGACCTTGCCGAGGGCGACTCCGAATGCCTCGGCCTTCTCGAAGGTACCGTCTTTGAGGCTCTCGCCCTTCTCGTTTTTGAGCGGCACTTTCAAGCTCGTCATCAGTCCGCCGACGGTGCCGGTGAAATAAACGACGGGGCAGCCGTGCTTCTTGTTCAGTTGGCCCACGGCGTAGCCGACGAAATCGGCGGTGATCTCGCGGTTCTTGTCGTCGAGCGTTTCCGGGTGGCAATTCCACTGCACCACAATGCCGAGGGGTTTGCCGCCGGTCGCGGATTCGAAGCGGATGGCGACGAGTTCGTCGTGCTTCACCACCGGCAAGCGATTGTCGTTGATCAACTCCGGGGCGTTCGCGGTGCCGATCTTCGCCCCCGCGGGCACCGCCGCCTTCTTCGCTTCGCCCACGATTTTTACGATGCTCGCTTCGATGCGATTCATGTACTCGGGGTCGATGCCGCTCTGAAACGGGCTGGCCCCCCACAACCCCACGGTGTCCGGCCCTTCGTGGTTGTGCGTGCTCGACACGATCAAGTGGTCGATACTTTTGAGTTCCTTGCGGATGTTCTCGACGTTGGTCAGGAAGAATCCGACGAGATCGACCGACACGAGCGCGAGCGTTTTCGTGCCATCGGTCAGTATCACGGCGCGGGCCATGACCGGGTCGTGAATTTTGGTCGCGGTGCGGTTGGTCCCGAAGCCGGCCATGTACACGGGCTTTTTCCCGAGGGTTGGGGAGATGTCGGCCTCGGCGAATCCGACGGCGAGCTGCGGCTCGGCTGCGCGGAGCGATAGGGCAACGAGGAGGACAAGCGGGAGCGAGAGGTAGTGTTTCATCGTGTCTCTCTTGTTAGCCGGACGCGCCAGCGACGGCTGCGAACAATGTTCTCGATGTCGCAGGTCACCGCGTGTCCCACACTGCCACCGTCGCTGGCGCGTCCGGCTAACATTCCCGCAGATACCGGATACTCTCGCGCGCGATCGTCTCCGGATCGGGCGCGTAATCGAACACCTCAACCGATACCCAGCCCCGATAATCGCTCGCACGCAATGCCTTCAAAATCGGCCTGAAATCGACCGCGCCGAAGCCGGGGCCGCACAGGTTCTCGTCGTTGGCGTGGAAGTGGTACGTGTGCGCCGCATTCGCCGCGATCACCGCCGGGCGCGGCTCCAATTCCGCCGCCATCGCCTTCACGTCCAAGTGCAATTTCGCGTTCGGATGCCCGAGGCGCTCGATGATCTGCACCGCGTCCGCGGCCGTGATCAAGAAGTCCGTCTCCTTCGCGGTCAGCGGTTCGAGGCAGAGCTTCACCCCGGTGCGTTCGAGTGTCGGCAGCACATCCGCCAAGCACTGCACGGCAAAATCTTCGGCCTGCTCATAAGTGTGGCCATCGGGAATCTTGCGCTGCGCCGGGGAGCCGAGCACCAAGATGTCTCCGCCCAGATCCGCTGCGGCCATGGCCAGTTCGCCCAAGTAATCCGATGTCCGCTTGCGCACGGTCGCGTCCGGGCTGGTCAGTTGGAACCCGGTCGTCTTGGCGAGCAACCAATGCAGCCCGATAATCTGCACCCCCGCCGACTCGGCCCGGGTGCGCAGCTCGCGTCGGCGCGCGGCGGTCACGTCGGTGATCAGCGGTGCGAGCGTGAACGGGGCGACTTCCAAGCCGGTATAGCCGAGCTCCGCGATGAAGTCGCAGACGCGGCCGTGCTCCCAGCCTTCAAACGTTTCGTTGCAGATGGCGTAGCGCATGGTGGTGTTCAAGGCAGGTGGATCGTGACGGTCTTCGATGCATCGGACGGGTCGGCCAACGTCAACTTGACCCTCGGCTTCCCGCCCGTGGCTTTGTTGAATTCGGCGGGCGACTTGACGGCGCGGTCGTCGATATGGGTGATGATCCAGCCCGCCGTGGCTTCCCCGGCCTCCTTGAACCGCTTCTCGGCGACGCTTCCGGTTTCGAGATCCTTGACCGACACACCCACGGGCGGGATGAACCCTGGGGCATTTCGCCCGTTGAACAACCCGATGAGCCGGAGGCTGGAGTAATCGGCCCGCAAGCCGAAGATCGCAGGCCCCGGGTTGGACGAGATCGACGCGAGCGGGTTGGCCATCTTGGCGAGGGCGACGGTCACGGACATCGGCTTGCCG
Source organism: Fimbriiglobus sp. (assembly GCA_043737155.1). Lineage (GTDB taxonomy): Bacteria > Planctomycetota > Planctomycetia > Gemmatales > Gemmataceae > JALHQU01. The sequence continues at coordinate 2,836 of JAYTBD010000099.1, forward strand.
GCGCGCGTGAATTCAATGGTCACGTCGGTCCCGGCCAGCGCGGCGCCGACGTAGAGGAGCAGGTCGTCGGTGTCCTTAAGGGGGTTGCCATCGATCTTCTTCAGGATGTCGTCGGGGAGGATGCCGCCGTCGAAAGCGGGGCAGCCCGGGGTGATGCTGCTGACCCGGACCCCGCCGCCCTGGAACGAGGAGGGCGCGACGCCGAGGAATCCGTAATCGACTTCCAAACCTTCTTGGAGTACGCCGAGGATGCGCCGGTAGTTGGCGTCGAAGGGAATGGCGAAGCCGCCGCTGGCCTCGGAACCTTGGACCGCCGCGACGGCCGAACCGAGGCCGACGACCTCGCCGTCGAGGTTGAGCAGCACCGAGCCGCTCGAACCGAGTGCGATGCGCGCATCGGTTTGCAGCAGGCTGCCGTATGCGTGGAGCGGTTTGGTTCGCGACTCCTCCCGCTGTGGCGCGACGCCCGAACGCCGCCGAATGTTGGAGAGGATGCCCCACGATGCGCTCGGGACGCCGTCGAGGAACCCGGACGCCAGCGGATGGCCGAGGGCGATGACCCACGAACCGCGTTTCAAATTGGGCTTCTTCCCATCGGAGGACTCGGTGAGCTGGACTTGGGCGATCTTCGCTTCGACCAACCCCGCCGGGGGTTTGATCAATTTCAGCACGGCGAGATCGCTGCGGGCGTCCGAGGCATGGATATCCGCGTACGACCCTTCACCGTTCGAGAGACGGACGAAAATCTTGGTCGCCCCGTCGATGAGGTGCTGGGTCGTGAGTACCAAGCCCTGCTTCGCATCGACCACGACCCCGGAGCCGAAAATGTTGTCGGCGACGTTCTCCGATTTACTGAGATCGAGTTTATTGGCGGGCGGTGGCAAGAAAGGACCGAACCTCGGCATCGGCGGTTCGACGGTGATGTACCCGCCGAGTTTGCCCGGCGCTTTCGGGTCGGCCCGTTGACCGGGATACTTGCCGTGGCCGACGACGATGGCCACGACCGCGGGGGAGCTCTCCTCGATGACTTTCTGCATCTGTTCTTCGAGCGATTTCGCCGAACCGCGCGGCGGTTCCGCGGCCCGAACGGCCAGCGCGGTCATCAGGGAGAAAACGCACAACGAGAATCGCACGGGACGTACCATCGCAGTGGGAAGAAGGTACCGCAGGGAAAATCATACCCCTTTTGCAGCGCGGATGTAGGCTTCGAAGTTGGCGACCGGCGTTTCCTTGCCGACGCCGTGGTTGAGGTTCACAATGTGCCGTTGGCCACCGGTGGCTTCGACGCAAGCGCGCGTCGCCGCCGCGACCTGGTCCGGGGTTCCCATGCGCATGGTCTCTTCCGAGACATTGCCCTGAAAGACGAGGTGCGGATAGCGCGCTTGCGCCTCGGCCAAGTCGTGTTGAAGCCCGAGACTTATCACATCGGCGCCGGTCGCCGCCATCGCTTCGAGGTACGGGCACTCCTTCACGAACAGTATCCGCGGCACGCCCGTCACGCGCTTCAAGATGTCGGTGTGATACGGCTGCGCCCAGCGGGCGTACTCATCCGGCGACAGTAACCCGGCCCACGAATCGAAGAGCTGATACACGTCCGCCCCCTCGGCGACGAGCGTCTTCAAGAAACCGACGGTCGCAATCGATAACCGTTCGAGCAGAGCATCCCACACCACCGGTTGCTCGGCGGCGAAGCGCCGGGTCGCGTCCATGTGCTTGCCGGTGCCGATGCAGTACGTGGCCACCGTGAACGGCGACCCCGCGAACACGATCACCGGCAAATCCCCGGCCAGCAATTCCTTCACGCGCTTCAACAACTTGCGGATGTGGTCGTAACTCTTCGGTGCCGGCTCGGGGTTCAACCGTTCCAAATCGGCGAGTGTGTGAATCGGCCGATCCGGGTACGGTCCGAGTCCCGGCTTCAATTCGAACGGCAACCCCATCGCCAAGGGCAGCGTCGTGATGTCGTAGAAGAGGATGATCGCATCGACGCCGAAGCGCTTGGGGCAGAGTGACGCCTGCGCCGATTTCTCCACGTCCTCGGAGAACGCGAAGAACTCGGCCCCATCGCGCACGCGGCGGAACTCCGGATCCCACCGACCCGCCTGCCGCATGGCCCAAACCGGGGGGCGCTCGACGCGTTCGCCGCGGGCCGCGCGGACCAAGAGATGCTGCGAGGGTGCGGGCATACTCGACTCTTCGGGGACGGGACTGTGAAGACTCGCCTCATTCTAGGATTCCCGCGTGCCTGCGGAGGGGGGATGGCGTAAACTCCCGGCACGCCCTTCCGTGTCTCCCGAGGTCGCCCATGCTCAGCGCCGATAAGTTCGCGGTCAAAGAACAGGTCAAGTTCCTCAAAAACCACAAGACCTACGACATCTTCGACCCGGACACCAAGAAGCAGATCGGCACCGCCGAGGAAGCGATCAGCGGCCTCGTGAAGATGCTCCGCTGGGTGATCGACGCCAAGTTCATGGGCACGAAGATCGAAATCCGCGAAGTGCCCGACGACGCGCTCGTGTTCACGATCCGGCGCGGGCCGTACTTCTTCCGCTCGCGCGTGGAGGTGCTCGATTCCAACGGCGACCTGATCGGCTACTTCAAGAGCAAGCTCTTCTCGTTCAGCGGCGGCTTCCACGTCTACACCAAAGACGACAAGCACTTCGCCGATGTGAAAGGGAACTTCACCGGCTTCAAGTACCGCGTGCTGACGCCGGATCACAAGGTCGAACTCGGCAAGGTGAGCAAGGAATGGGGCGGGCTGGTGAAGGAACTTTTCACCTCGGCCGATTCGTACCTCGTCGATATCGCCGACGATT
>JAYTBD010000100.1:0-5650 GCA_043737155.1 Fimbriiglobus sp.
CACCCGTTGGGGGGGCCCGCGAACGGAATGCCGGAGCCTGCGCTGTTTTGGCAAATTGGCTCGGGCATCCCGTTCGCGGGCACCCACAAGGGGTGCCCCTACATTCTCGCGCGTTTTCCAAGGTGACATTTATCGCAAGTCGGTCTACTACTTTGCGTCCAGCGAACAATGTCGGTCCGATCCGCACATTCTCCCGGCCTGAAAGGCCGGTTCTGTCAGACCAGGTCGGAGCCGTTTCGGCGGAGGCCTGGGTCGGCGGGAAGTCGATTCCCTCGGCCTGAAAGGCCGATTCATTGCCGGCCGTGAACCGGCCTTTCAGGCCGGACTTCTTTCCTTCTTGTGAACCCAGGCCACCGTTGGCTTCGCCAACTCCAACCTGGGCTGACAGAACCGGCCTTTCAGGCCGGAAGAGTGTCCCAATCACAGCGACATGACATTTGCCAATGGTCGCCCCACTACCAAAGCACCCCCGATACACAAAATCCGAATTCCCTCCCGCCCCCAACCGTGCTATCCTTCTCTTCCCGCCTCCCAGCCGCAGGGCTTCGTCATGCTCTCCATCCCCGCCCGTCCCGGAATCAGCCGCCGCGCGGCCTTGCAAGTCGGCTCGCTCGGCGCCCTCGGGTTGACCCTGCCGCAGTTGATGCGAGCGCAGGCGTCGCAGCCCACGACGGCGAAGAAGAAATCGATCATTCTCATCTGGCTCGACGGCGGGCCGAGCCAACTCGAAACCTACGACCCCAAGCCCGACGCCCCGGCCGAGTACCGCGGTCCCTTCGCCGTGGCGAAAACCAAAACGCCCGGCGTCGCCGTGTCGGCCCTCATGCCCGAGACCGCGAAGCGGTTCGACAAGCTCGCACTGATCCGCTCTGTGCACCACGACACCGGCGACCACTTCGCCGCGGGCCACTGGATGACCACCGGCCGCTTCGGTTCCACTTCGGTCAATCAAGCGCAGAAGTACCCATCGATCGGGTCGCACATCGCCAAGGCGCACGGGCCGAACAACCCCGGCCTGCCGGCGTACGTCGGCCTGCCGTCGGCGCAAACGATCTACCTGTTCCCCGGCTACATGGGCGCGGCCTACCTCGGCGGGGCGTACAACCCCTTCGACGTCAACCGCACCGACCGCTACCTCGGGCCGAGCGACACCCGACCCGTGCGCTCCCCGGAGTGGTTGAAGGGGACCAAAAACAATTTGACGGGCGAACGCGCCCGGCTGCTGAGCCAATTCGACACGATGCGCCGCGACGTGGACAAGACCGGCATCGCCGATTCGATGGACCAGTTCCAACAGCAGGCGGTGAATCTAATCCTCGGCAACAAAGCCCGCGAAGCGTTCGACATCGACAAGGAAGACCCGCGCACGGCCGACCGCTACGGCACCAGCGCCTGGGCGCGCTACACGCTCATGGCCCGGCGGCTCGTCGAAGCCGGCGTGACGTTCGTCACCGTGGACATGCCGCACTGGGACGATCACTCAAGCATCGAGAAGAGCCACGGCTTGAAAGTGCCCGTCGTCGACCGGGCGGTGGGCGCGCTGCTCGACGACTTGGAGGAGCGCGGCCTGCGCGACGACGTGCTGGTGGTCGTCATGGGCGAGTTCGGCCGGACGCCGCGGATCAACACGGGCCAGCCGGGGATCCCGGTTCCGGGCCGGGACCATTGGGGCAACGCGATCAGCGTGATGATGTCCGGCGGCGGCTTGAAGGGCGGTGTGGTCGTCGGCAAGACGAACTCGAAGGCGGAGTACCCGGTGGAACGGGCGCTCAAGCCCGCGCACATTTTGGCGACGATGTACTCGGTGATGGGAATCGACCCGAAGCAGACGTTCAAGGACCACGGCGGCCGGCCGCACCCGATGCTCGACGATGGCGAGCCGATCGCGGAGTTGATGTGATCCGATGTGGCGGCAAGTTTCCCAACTTGCCGTCAACTCAGACAGTGAGCTTCGCCTGCGGGACGTTGCGGATCGCTTAGCATTCCACGGCAAGTTGGGAAACTTGCCGCCACATCGGATCACACCCGCACGCGGAACAGCTTCTTATACACGGGCTTCAACCAGTTCGGCAGCAACCGGCTGAAGCTGCTGCGGCGGGTCTCGCCGACGTAGACCTGATCGCCGGCTTGCAATGTGATGTTCGTCGAATCGTCGTTGTCCAAGAAGATCGCTTCGAGATCGACGTGGAACAATTCGGGCGGTTGCCCGCGCGATACGTTCGGTCGGACGATACTTATGTCGCGCGGGTCGGTGCAGCCGGGTTTGAGCGCGGCCGTGCGGTGGAGCAATTCGACGACGCGCTCCGGACCTCGGTAGACGAGCATCTGCTGCCGGTTCGCTTCGGGCCCGTGCACAGTCAGGAACTTGGCGCTCGGATCGACGAGGGCGACCCGGACGCGGGCGGGTTCGAGGCGCGCTTCGCGCGCGATGCTGGCCGTCGCTTCGTCGAGCATCTGCCCTTGGACGCGCGGCCGGCCGGCGGAGCCGAGCGCGAGGGTGCCGTCGACATCGACGGAGACGAGGGCGTCCCACGCGGGGTGGTCGTCGAAGCAGACTTCGAGGAGGTCGGGGCAACCGAGGGTGTACGAGGGTTGGTTGACGGGAGGCAGCGGCACGGTGGCGATGGGCATGGCGTCGGCGTTGGCCCGGCGGACCGCGCCCGAACGCCCGGTGCAGCCCGTCATCAGCGGGACGAACAGCAGAAGCAGCGCGGTGCGGGTCATCGACGTTTCCATCGACATCCCGCGGCGGGAGACTTCAACGAATGTGGGGATTGCGCTTCGTCATTCCGAGTGCCCTCCGCCGCGGAACGACCCGGCACAGCAGCGGCGTGGCCGGGTGAGCCATGAACTTGGGAAAGCCTACACCTTCAGTTCGGCTAGCGGTCGAGTCGCGGCACAGCTTGAGTTGGCTGCATCCTTCCCGTATCGGCGCAATCGAAGTATCTTGACCCTTTCATCCGAGGACACCTGCCCGTGCCGCACGATCCGGTCGATCTGTCCCGCGTCCGCACCATCCCGCTGCAGGTCCGACCGAACAAAGTCTCGCAGGCGAAGTTCGCGCGGCCGGCGGTGAAGGGGCAATCGGCGGCGGCGTTCCTCGCGGGGTTGCCGGGCATCCTCGCCGGGGACGACTTCCGCGCCGTCGTCGCAGCCATCGTCGCGGCGAAGCGGAACAAGCGCGAAGTGATCGTCGGTTTCGGCGCGCACGTGTTGAAGTGCGGCCTCAGCCCCGTCCTCATCGACTTGGTGCGGCGCGAGATCGTCACCGCACTCGCCACCAACGGCTCCGGCGCGATCCACGATTTCGAACTCGCGCTGATCGGCGAAACTTCCGAGGATGTGGCCGCGGGGTTGAAGGACGGCACCTTCGGGATGGTCAAGGAAACCGGCGAGTTGATGCACACCGCGATCAACCGATCCGCCGCGCGGCCCGAAGCGGGGTTGGGCGCTCTCTTCGGCGAGTATTTGGAGGAGATCGCCGCGCCGAACGCGGACATCAGCGTCGCGGTCGCGGCCCGCCGGGCGAACATCCCCTTCAGCGTCCACGTCGCCATCGGCACCGACATCATCCATATGCACCCCGGCGCCGACGGGGCGAATCTCGGCCGCAGCAGCTTCAACGACTTCCGCATCCTCTGCAGTGCGGTGGGACAACTCAGCGGCGGGGTCTACCTCAACATCGGCTCGGCCGTGGTACTGCCGGAGGTGTTCCTCAAAGCCTTCACCGTGGCGCAGAACCTCGGGGCGAACTTGGGGAATCTCACGACCGTGAACATGGATATGATGGCCCACTACCGCAGTACCGAGAACGTCGTGCGACGCCCCGCGTCGGTGGCGGGTAAAGGATACACACTCATCGGAAGGCACGAATTTATGATTCCGCTGCTGGCCCAAGCTTTGATCGAAGAACTGGGATGAACAAACTCCCCGATTGGCCCGGATTGCTGGCGATGCGCGAATCGGCCCGGGCGTCCGGATCGACGGTCGTCTGGACCAACGGCGCCTTCGACCTGCTCCATCCGGGTCATATCGCGAGTCTTCAGCAAGCCCGTGCCCTCGGCGATGTGTTGATCGTCGGCGTCAATTCGGACCGCTCGGTGAAAGCGTCCAAGGGACCGACCCGACCAATTCTGAACCAAGACGAACGCGCGGCGATGCTCGCGGCGCTCGAATGCGTGAACGCCGTCATCATCTTCGACGAGGACACCCCGGTCGAAAGCTTGGCGAAGCTCCGTCCCGACATCCATTGCAAGGGCGCCGAGTACGCCCCGCCGCACGGGCGGCCGGTGCCGGAGCGTGCGGTGGTCGAGGCCTACGGGGGCCGCATCGAGTACCTGCCGCTGGTGGCGGGCGTGAGCACGACGGAAATCCTGAGGCGCATCCGCCTCGCGGAAGGAACCCCCGCATGAACGACCTCCTCGCCCGCTTCCGCGATTGCCCGGTGCTCGTCGTCGGCGACCTGATGCTCGACGAATATCTGTGGGGCCACGTGAATCGCATTTCGCCGGAAGCGCCGGTGCCGGTGGTCGAGGTGCAGCGGCGCAGCTTCACCGCGGGAGGCGCGGCCAACACGGCCGCCAACGTCGCCAGCCTCGGCGGGTCCGCGATCATCGCCGGCATTGTGGGCGACGATGCGGAAGGCGCCCGGATCCGCGATCTGCTCGCCGGACTCGGCATCGACACCTCCGCCATCGTGGTCGACCCGACTCGGCCGACGACGACCAAGACGCGCGTCATCGCCCATAGCCAACAGATGGTCCGCATCGACCAGGAGCAACCGGGCGCAGTTTCTGACGCGGTTGCATCGGACCTGCTCTCGCAACTCGAAGCGCAGCTCCCGCGCGTCCGCGCGGCGGTCGTCTCCGATTACGGCAAAGGCGTGATCACGCCGAATCTCTGCGAGCGCTTCATCGCCATGGCCCGCGCCGCCGGCGTGCCGGTAATTGTCGATCCGAAGGGGACCGACTACCGCAAGTACCGCGGGGCGACCGTGGTGAAACCGAACCAACTCGAGACCGGCAAAGTGCTCAACCGCGATCTGCGTACGACGGCGGAAGTGGAAGCCGCGGGCCGGGAACTGCTGGAGTTTTTGGGAGCGGGGTCGGCCGTGCTCGTCACCCGCGGGGCGCACGGGATGACGCTGCTCGAAGCCGACCGCCCGGCGGTCCACGTGCCGGCGCAGGCGCGCGAGGTTTACGATGTCACCGGCGCCGGCGATACCGTGGCCGGGACATTGGCGTTGGCGTTGGCCGTGGGCGGCAGCTTGGAGATTGCCTGCCGGCTGGCAAGCCTCGCGGCCGCCGTGGTTGTGGGCAAGGTTGGCACCGCGACTTGCGGGCTTGCGGAATTGGAAGAGGCGGTGCGGGGAGGAACTCAGAACCACTGAGGGTGACTCAGATTCCTTACCCCACCCCCACCGTCGGCACCGCCGTCCCGGTGAAATAATTCTTTGCTAGCGAATCCAGTTTCAACGCGCCGAAGCCCAAGCCGAGCACGCCGAAGACGCCGCCGAGGATCCAGCCGAGGTCGATGAGGCGCTGCTTGCCGCAGAGGGTGCGGAGCTGCGATTCGCTCACTTCGATGTCCACCGTCGCCCATTGGCGGTTCGTTTCCAAATTGTTCGCCTTCCACAACTCTTTGACGTCCT
>JAYTBD010000101.1:0-2246 GCA_043737155.1 Fimbriiglobus sp.
CACGAAAGATCTCGAAGCCCGCGTCGAGCGGGTCGCCGAGTTATGTATGGAGCACGGGGCCGACGTGCTGCTCATCGCCGGCGATCTGTTCAGCGAGCAGGCTTCGGTGCAGAAAATGACCGCGGCGTTCCAGCATTTGCACACGGCGTTCCTGCCGTTCTTCGCAAGCGGCGGGACGATCCTCGCGATCACGGGGAACCACGACCGCGACGCGCGGACGAATGCATTTCTCGCGGGGATGAAGTTAGCCGTGCCGGTGGGCAGCGGTGGCCACCTCCCCGGCGGGCGGATGTATATAGGCAATCATCCCACGGTCGTGGTGCTCGCCGATCGCGCCGGTCAGCGCGTTCAATTCGTACTCGTGCCCTACCCCCATGGCAGCCGGTACGACGTCTCGGCGTCCGAGTTCCCGTCGTCCGAAGCGTCGAACACGGAGATCCGCACGCGCGTCTCCGACTGGATCAAAACGAAAACGACGGAGGTCGATCCGACGCTGCCGACGGTGCTGATGGCGCATTTGAACGTCGTCGGCAGCGAGACGCACACGCTGTACAAGATGAACCCGGCGGAAGATCACCCGTTCCAATTCGCCGACCTCAACCCGGCGTGGGCGTACGTCGCCCTCGGGCACATCCACCTGCCGCAGATGCTCTCCGGGGCCGCGAACGTGCGCTACCCCGGTTGCTTGGATCGGCTCGACTTCGGCGAGACGCACGACGACCACGGCGTCCTACTGTTGGAAATTTCGGGGGCGGATGTAGTCACTCCCGTGCGACTGCCGATCCCGCCGACGGTGTTCCTGTCCATCGCGCTGGAGAAGCCCGACCTCGACACCATCGCGGCGCTCGCCGATCGATACCCGGCCCGCGAGTCGGCTATCGTCCGCATTTACATCAAGGGCGTCGGCGAAGGGGTCAGTCGCGATGAGATCACCAGGCGGTTGAAGCGTATCTTCCCGCGTTGGCACGAGGTCCGTTGGGAAGCGGAAGAATCGGATGCGGCGGCGCCGGCGCACCGCTACGATTCCCGCGGCGGCTTCGATTCCACGGTGCGTACATTTCTCGCCGACCGACTCGCCGGCGACCCGGACGAGGTCGATGTGCTCGCCCTCGCCGAAACCTTTTTGACCCAAGCGAGGACCGTATGATCCCCAAGCGCGTGACCGTCGAGAACTTCCTGAGCTTCGGTCCGAAGACCGAGATCCTCTTCACCGACGACGAGCCGCTCTGGGTGCTCGGCGGGCAAAACGGCATCGGCAAGTCGGCCGTGTTCGACGCCATGACGTACTGCCTCTTCGCCCAGCACCGCGGCGGAGCGCAGGATGCGGATTCGCTGATCCACCACGGCGAAGACCGCTTCGGCGTGAGCTTCGAATTCGAGTTCAACGGCGAAGACTACCGGATCGTGCGCAACAAGAAACGCCGCGCGCCGGCGACGCAATCGATCGAGTGTCGCATCGACGGGCAGTGGCACCGCGTCGATGGCGTCGACGGCGTCAAACCGACCAACGAGTGGATCGTCAAGAAGCTCGGGTTGAACTTCGCCTCGTTCCAAGCGTCGGTGCTGCTCCGCCAAGGGGAAGCCGAGAAGATCCTCGACGCCGGCGGCACGGAGCGCATGACGATCTTGAAGAGCGTCCTCGGCCTGGAGCGCTTCGAGGGCTTGTCGAGTCGCATCGCCGAGGAATCAAAATCGCGGAAGGCGGAATTGAAAGCACTCAAGGACAAACGCACCGCCATGGCGGAGGTCACCACCGAGGAAATGGCGGAAGCCGAATCGACGGAGCATCGCGCAGCGGAGGCCAAAGCCGCGGCCGGCGTGGCGCGCGAGACCGCAGCCGCGGGATTGGGCCACGCCAAGGCGTGGGGGGAATCGGAACCGAAACGGAGCGCCTTGGAAAGGAAGTTGTCCGACGCGGCCGCGCGCTCCGCGGAGGCAGCACGCATCCGAGCGGACTTCGCCGAATACGGGGTGCTGGCGGAAGTCCTTCCGATCCTCCGGAAATTCGTACCGCTGCGGACGTCGCTGGAAGAAGCGGTGCCGGTCTTGCTCGCACTGTCAACGGCCCGGGACGTCGCCGAGACGACGCGCGGCGAGCTGGCGGCGGAATCCGAGTCGGCGCAGTCCAGGGGTCTTTTTCTGAAGTCGGAGTCGGTCACCAAAGGTCGCTCGGCGAAGGATGGCCGGGCCGAAATTGCAATCCGGAAAAGGTTGCTCACCGTCGCGCAAGAAGTGGCGTCGCTCGA
>JAYTBD010000102.1:0-2245 GCA_043737155.1 Fimbriiglobus sp.
GGAACGTTGCAATGATGGGCGTTCATCCCGTTTCCCGTGCACTTCGAATTCCGGTTCGTCCGGGCACCCACAAGGGGTGCCCCTACAATAAATGCACGATGCCAAAATCTAGAGTCACACCGACCCCGTTGCGGCCCATTGCATCCCGCCCGCAGTGTGTTAGCATTCCCCGGTGGACTCCTCCGCCGTCCGGGGCTAGCTATGCGTATCGCCGTGTCGATGCTGATGTTCGCCCTCGCCGCCGGCCCGATCGCCGCGCAAGCGCCCGGTCCGCAGGTCAAAGAAAAAGACAAACCCAAAGTCGATAAGCCCGTCAAATTGCCGCCGTCGCCGTTGGACAAAGTCGAGGGTTACAAGCGGCAAATCATCGAAGGCTTCACGGTGATGGTGTCGCCGGAAGCGGCCGAGGGGGAGATCAAAGGCGGCGAGCTGAAGCCGCTCGACGCCCTCGCCGGGGAATTCCGGATGATGAAGAAAGTGATGCCCGCCAAGCAGGTCGAATTGCTGCAAAAAGTGACGGTCTGGATCGATTGGGACGAATACCAACCCCTGAGCAACGGCCGCGAAGGGCGTTCGCTGGCGATCTATCAAACCGGGACCGCGCAGAGCCTGCTCGCCGAAAAGAAGAACCCGTACACGGCGAAATGCGTGCACATGTATTCGCTGAAGTTGCTCGCCGAAGAGCACCAGCCCAAGCGCAATTCGCACCGGCTCGTTATGCTGCACGAGTTCGCGCACGCCGTCCACGATCAGCTGTTGTCCTTCGGCCACGCGGGCATCAAAACCGCGTACAAGCAGGCCATGGAGCGCAAACTCTACGACAAAGCCCAATACGTCAGCACCAACGAGATGGAGTTCTTCGCCGAGATCACCTGCGGCTACTACGACCAACTCTACCACTACCCGAAGACGCGCGACGATTTGAAGAAGCACGATCCCGTGACGCACCAGCTCATGGAATCGATTTGGGGCACGGCCAAAAAGCCGGTCAAGGCGATGATCGCCGCCGCGCCGACAAAGCCGAAGGAGCCCGCCGAGACGAGCGACTCGGACAAGTACGATTTGAAAATCGCCCTCGGCGATATCAAGCTCGGGGAGACGGTCCACGGCCCGGAATTCAAAGCCGAAGACGCGAAGGACGCGGTCGTCATCTTGGCGAACTTCGGCGGCGGCGAACTGGTCATTTTGGAAAAGCTCGCCAAGATGCATGCGGAACTCGCGCCGTACGGCGCCAAGATTGTCGCCGTGCATTCCTTCGTTCTGGAGCCGGAGGCGCTGAAGAAAATGTTCTCGGACCGCGATGTCGCTTACACGGGATTGGACAAAGCCTTCGTCCGCGGCAAGGATGGTAAGTTTCATTCCGAGAAGCCGGTCCACACGATCATCTTCGACGAAGTCGGCAAGTGCGTCTTCCGCGGCGATGGCTACGACGCGACCCCTCACGCGCGGGCGGCCGTCGCCAAGATGCTCGTGGCCAAGGCCGTGAAAGGGGAGATGCCGAAAGCGCTGGTGCCGATCGTCGAGTCTCTGGCGCTGGGTGCGGTGCCGATTTTGGACCAAGTCCCAAAGATCGCGGCGCTCACCGTTTCCGGGGATGCGGATGTCGCCGCGGCGGCCAAAGCGCTGGTTGCGGCCATCTTGGCCCCGGCGCAAGCGCTCCTCGTCGAGGCCCAAACCAAGGTGAAGTCCGACCCACTGGCGGCCTTCATCACCGCCGAGAAAATCCCGATGAGCTACAAAGGGACATCGGTGACCGCCAAGGCGATCGCGCTGATCGAGCAGTTGAAGCTCAACCCGGCCGTGGCGAAAGAATTGAAAGCCCGCAAACTTTTCGAACCGATCAAGAAGCTCGACCAGCATTTGATGTCGCAAGCCGGCAGTTTCGTCCCGCTCGACGACAAATTCCAGAAGCCCAATAAAGTGGCCATCGACCAAATGATCGCGCTGAATGCCCAATTGAAGAAGGCCCACCCGACGGCGCTCTGCACCGCGGAAGCGGCCAAGATGACCGCGAGGTATTCCGGGGAGTGATCCGGCGAATTTTCGGTGGTGACGGTCGGATAACGAAGCTGACTTGTTAGCCGGACGCGCCAGCGACGGCTACGAACCGGTCGCTCCATGACCCTGCCAGATTGAGTTAACCGAATCGCGGCCGTCGCTGGCGCGTCCGGCTAACAAATCGATTCAGCCGCCGTCCGCGCTTGAGGCGTTGCCCTAGCCTGAGAACTCCCAGCCCTTCGGGCTG
>JAYTBD010000103.1:0-5630 GCA_043737155.1 Fimbriiglobus sp.
GGTCGGGTGAAGCCGAATCCCGATCCCGATTCGCTCATGGGATTCCCATTCACCCGACCCGTGACCGGGTTCGGCTCGCCGAATCACGCCTTCGTCACATCCTTCCATTGATGCGTCTTCGCCGACTCCAGTACCGCATCCAGCACCAATTGCGTTTCGAGCGCATCGCGGAAAGTCGGGCTCGCCGGTTTACCGGTGCTCAGCCCCTGCAAGAAGTCGGCGACTTGGTGGGTGAAGCTGGTGTCGTATCCGACGGCGAGTCCGGGCACCCACCAATTGGCCATGTACGGGTGGTCCGGGCTGTTGTCGGTGACGTGGATACTCTTCCAGCCGCGGATGGCGCTGTCGTCTTTGTAATCGAAGATTTGCAAGCGGTGCAAGTCGTGCAGATCCCAAAGCAGCGACATGTTCTCGCCGTTGATTTCCAAGGTGTACTGGGCTTTGTGCCCACGGGCGTAGCGCGTGCTTTCGAAGTTGGCCAAGCTGCCATTGGCGAACTTGCCGAAGAAGATGCAGGCGTCGTCGATGGTCACCTGTTCCATCTTCCCGGTGAGCGCGTGTTGGCGTTCCTTCACGAAGACTTCCGTCATCGCGCAGACGCTGCTCAGACTGCCGTTGAACCAGAGGGCCGTGTCGATGCAGTGGGCGAGCAAGTCGCCGGAGACGCCGGCCCCGGCCGCGGCGGCATCCAAGCGCCAAAGTCCTTGTCCGCCTTGAGGCAGGTCGGATTTGATCGTCCAGTCTTGCAGGAACTTGGCGCGGTAGTGGAAGATCTTGCCGAGGCGACCTTCGTCGATGAGCTTCTTGGCCAAACTCACGGCGGGGATGCGCCGGTAGTTGTACCAGACCATATTTGCGACGCCGGCCTTCTCGACCGCCTCGACCATCGTCCGCCCCTCGGCGGCGTTCATCGCCAACGGCTTCTCGCACAGGATCATCTTGCCGGCTTTCGCCGCGGCGATGGCCATCAGGGCGTGCAGGTTGTTCGGCACGCAGATGTCGACGGCGTCGATGTCCGGGCGTTCGATCAGCTTTCGCCAGTCGGTTTCGATCGACTCGTAGCCCCACTGGTCGGCGAAAGCTTGCGTTTTGACCGCATCGCGGGCACAGACGGCTTTGAGGAGCACCTCGTAGTCGGACGGAAAGAATTGGCCGACCTGCTTGTAGGCGTTCGAATGAGCCCGCCCCATGAAGCCGTAGCCGATCATGCCGACGCGGAAGGGTTTCTTGGGCATCGGAGAGTCCTCGGGGGAAGGGAGATCGACATCAGTCTTCGGATTCAAAACGGTCGAGGATCGAGAAGATGTCGCGGAGGGGGTGTTGGAATCCCGGGAGCACGGACTCGGCCCGCAACTCCCCTTCGATCCCAATCACGCTGCATACGGTCGGCTCAAAATAGAGTTCGGCGGATCGGGATTGGGGATCGATGATCCAACTGACCCGCGTCCCGAGTTCAAAGAACTCCATTACCTTGGCGGACATCTCGGCGCGGGTATTGTCGGGGGCAGGACTTCGACCGTCAACAGGGGAACCGTGGATGCGATCTCATCGCTGGGGATCCCGTTCGGAAACTGATGCCAAGGGGTCCATGTCGCCGCCGGAGTCCGCACGTTGCCCGACTTCATTCGGAAGGGCAGCGACGGGCCACACACGATACCCGAACGGGACGTTTTCGCATGTGTCCCGAGCGCCGAAGTCACCGCACCCGTGATGATCGACGCCAACATTCCCGGTGCTTTTTCGACGAGCGTCCCGCGAATCAACTCGACCAACCTGCGGTTCGCACCGGTGATCACCCCGAGCAAATCCGACTCGGTAGCTGTTCCGGGGAACGGATGGAGCCAGATCCGATTCAACGGCACGAAGCCCAAACTCCCGTGCAAGTCCGCCAGCGTTTCGGGATCGTCGTACGGGACCATAGCAACCTCGCCCTATTTTTTCTCGGGGATCGCATACACGTCGTACACCGCCTTGGCGATCTTGGCGATGGTCACTTGCCCCCCATTGTCGAGCACCCACCGCACGTCTTCATTGCCGTCCGTGAGCACGCAAAAGGCGATCGGGATTTTCTTCTTCTTATCGGCGGGGTCCGGGACGTAAATGATACCCGCTTCGGTTCGCGATTTGTTCACCGCGCCCGTTTTGTGAGCCACTACCGTGCCCGCCGGCAGATGGCGCACGGCCATTTCTTTGTCATCGTTGGTTTTCATGTGGCCGAGCATGGTTTCGCACGCCACCGGGGACACGATTTTCCCCGCGTGCAGCAGTTCCATAAGTTTCAGAGTTTCGTTCGCCGTCGTGGAGCCGAGGCCATATTTATCCGTCCGCGCTTTGTCCACGCTCGTCGTGCTGCCCTTGTAAACTTTGGCGTTGATCTTTGTCTCTTTCAAGCCGAGTGTAACCATGCGGTCGTTCACGGCTTGGATACCGACCGCATCGAGCACCAAGTTGGTCGCGGTGTTGTCGCTGTAGACCATCATCAGGCGGATCGCATCCTTCAACGGGAACGTCGCACCGTCGGAAAAGTGGATCGTCAAAATACCCGCCCCCGGCACTTTGTCGTCCTTTCCCAATGTCAACGTTTGGTCGAGTTTTACCTTCTTGTCTTCGGCTTGCCGGTACGCTTCGATCATCACGGCGAGTTTGATGAGGCTGGCCGTCGGCATCACGTCATCGCCGCGCAGTTGATACGACTCGCCGGTAGCGAGGTTTTTCACGGCCACGGTGATCTTGCCCTTGTGCGCCTCGGCAATGGGGAGGATCGCCTTCTCGAGCGCGGTTGGCTCGGCGGCGCGGGTCCCACCCACAAATAGACCAATTGCACAGAGTGCGGAAAGTGTGCGAAGGATAATCATTTTTTTCGTGGTCTCGGTTTTCGGATCCCTTTGATGAAAATCGATTTCAAGGAGCATCGGAATCCGGGGATGATGGGATCGCCTTCGAGAAACGAGTCTTCGTCCAAGAGCCTGAATCGCTTGGGGGCCGAGTGGATTTTTGCCGTCCGGGATGCGGGATCGATGATCCACGCGAGTTTCATCCCGGACGCAAAGAATTCTTTGAGCTTTAGCGCGATCTCGGCATCCGTGTTCGACTCGCTGAGCACTTCGATTCCGAGCCACGGACACATCGAGGAAACCGGCTCTTCCGGCATCTCTTTGTCGGGGAACATCTCCCAAGGAAAGACGGAAATATCGGGGAGGCGGACATTGCCCGCTCGCATCTTGCTGGCGGCGTCCGCACCGCTCACCCATCCGAGATCGTGCTCATCGCAATAATTGACCAGCAGACCGCCGAGGAACAACGCCATCCGCGATTCCTTTTGTCCCATCGGTTTCTCCACCAAAACGCCGTCGACGAGTTCGACGAGGCGTCTCGCACCACCTTCCAAACACTGCAGGGCATCGGCTTCCGTGGCTGTTCCGGGAAGCGGATCGAACAGGATACGGTGCAGCGGGACGTACCCGAGCCGCTCGTGCAGATCGGCCAACGTGCGGATCCCCGGAAGTTTCGGCGCTTGGACAACCATCGCTGAGCCCCTTTACGCCGCGGCGTACTTCTCGCGCATCTTGTCGAGGTACTTTTTGCTCTGCGCCGTGACGTCCCAAGCGTTGGGCCAGAAGCACAGATCGACGCACCACCAATCGCTCGGCACACCTGCGGCTCGGATCGCCGGGATGAGTTGATCGAAGTTCAGGTGGCCGGTGCCGAACGGATTGTGCGTCGAAGTATTGTGCTCGTTCAGACTGCCGTCGCTGTCGATAACGTGGACGTGGGTGATGTTCCCCTTCAGTTTTTCGAGCAGTTCCATCGCCCCGCCCGGCAGCGTTTCCTTCGCCCCGATCTGGTTAGCGCCGATGGCCGCGCACATGTGGGCGTGGCAGGTATCGTAGAGCACGCCGAAGTTCGGGTTGTTCCGCTTCACGCGGACTTCGTCCACGAGGGCGAGGATCTCGCTCGGCTTGTTGATCGGGAAACCCGGTTCGAATTCCCAGCAGATGCGGATGTTGCGCTGGGCCGCGAGCTTGCTGCAGAGGTCGAAGGCTTTGACCGCGCGCTCGAAGGCGAGTTCGTTGGTCACGGTCCCATTTTGCACCACTGTGATCGGTTCGACCGTATCGACGCGGATGCAATCGATACCCAAATCGTCGGCGAACATGACGTTCTTAGCGAAGGCCGCGATAAACGGGCCGCTGTCCTCGACGGTCAGCAGCTTCTGGCTCCACAGGTCGGCGGCGAGGGCGGAGAATTTGAGGCCGTGGGCGTCGACGTCCTTGCGGAGTTTGGCCCGGCTCTCTTTGGTGGGGTAAGTATCCGGGCCGGGGTGCGGGTTGAAGCCGCCGAGTTCGACGCCGTCGTAGCCGAGGTCTTGTAGTTTGTGGAGGATGGTGTGGAAGTCGTTCGTCGGCACCTCTTGGTTGAAGAGGTACGCCCAGGTGCCGATGGAGATGCGCGCTTTGGACATCGAGACGCCTCGCGGGGGAAAGGGGTGATTCCCCTGTTGTATGGCGGTCGTCGCGGAGGGGCGAGGCGGTGGTGACTCCGGCTCGGCCGCATGGCCGCGACCCACGTCGACGTTCTGGGCAAAGCTCCGAGTAGTTCGCGCACCGTTGGGTCTATCGGTACGGTGCGTTAATCGCCGGTCTCCGAGTTCCACCCCGGCTTCGGGCGGATCGGGATGATGTTGGCGTTGTAGTCGACCACTCGCGTGGCGCGCCGAATACGCCGGTCCCTTTGCCAAACCCTGTGGGCTGCCGGAAGCTCTGTTCCACGACCTCGGCAAGCTCGATCCGCGCTTCCAGGCGATGCCGAAACAAGGCTCTCACCGAATCTCCGTCGGCACACCATTTGCCAAGTCGGCGAAGGGCCCCCGGAACAAAGAAGAGCACGACGAAGCACTGGCCGTCCACCGCTATCCCAAGGGTGCCCGGCACGAACTCCACTCCGCCGCCATCGTCGCCGAGCAGGCCGAGGGAGATGACTTTGAGCGCGACGTTGGTGACCCTGCCTTGTTGTCGAAGCGGCCGCGGTAGTCGGTGCCCATGGCGCCGCTGCCGAGTTCTTTCTCGATGTGGAACGGCCCGATTGTCTGTCCGATGAGCATCGCCGCCCTCCGCCGAAGCCGATCCGCCGTTAGCGGAGGTAGTGTACCGAATCGCGGCGCGGGCCGGTAGTAACTGCGAATCGCCGAGTCGAACGGCCCGCGGCCCAACAAGACGCGCAGACAGACCTGCGTCGTCTTGCCGTGGTCCCGCGGCAGCTCCACCAGCGCGAGCCGATGCGCGCTCAGATGGTTCTGCATGCCCCGGTGGATCCCCGGCAGCGGATCGCGGAGGCCGGCCGGGTCCATCAGGAGGTAGCGGACGAAATGGCACGGGTCCATCCGGGCCTTCCGGATCGCCGCCGCCGTCGAGGAGTCCGAGTCGCATGCGGGCGAAGACGTCGAGTTGGTCATCGGTGAAATTCTCCTCGTCGAACGGCATTCCGAATTCCACGGGGCCGCGTTTGTTCTTGGGCGTGTGGCGCAGCATCGCTGACCAGGCGCGGAAGTGGAGCTGCGCGGCCTTGAATTGCACATGGACATCGGGGTTGCGCAGCATCTGCCGCAGCACGCGGTTGGCTTGCCGGCCGGC
>JAYTBD010000104.1:0-12923 GCA_043737155.1 Fimbriiglobus sp.
CCCGGGCCCCAGAGCGGTCCCTGCGCCGCGACGTACACCGTATCCGAATCCTTCGGATGGACTGCGATCTTGCCGATGTGTTCGCTCGCCTTCAGCCCCATGTTCTTCCAACTTTTGCCGCCGTCGGACGACTTGTAAACGCCGTCGCCGTAGGCCACGCTGCGCTGGCTGTTGTTCTCGCCGGTGCCGACCCAGACGGTCTCGGCGTCGCTCGGATCCATCGTCACGGCGCCGATGCTGAACGATGCTTCGCCGTCGAACACCGGAGTAAAGGTCGTCCCCGCATTGGTCGTCTTCCAAACGCCACCGGAGGCCACGGCGACGAAGTAATGCGCCCGATCCTTCGGGTTCACGGCGAGTGCGGCCACGCGGCCGGAGGTGATGGCCGGGCCGATGTTTCGCAAACGGAAGGCGTTTACCGGCGGATTGAATTCGGGCTTGGCGGGCGGATCAACCTTGGGCGATTGGCCCGCGGCGAGGAGGAGCGAGAGCAGCAGCGACGACGACATGGACAAGCCCCGCGACAAATGGGAATCGAACCGGGAGGTCCGATTGTCATAGTCCGCGGGGCGCGTCGAGGCGACTGGAGATCGCATGTCCTACCGAGAGAATGATTCGCACAACGGAGCTTGCATGTGCTCCGGGCCGCAGTTACCCTTCTGACTCACGAGTGGATCCGACCACGATCTCCTCCGGAGGCGACCGATGTCGATGCCCGATTGGCTCTTTCTCGCCGAAGTCCTCTGCTTCATCCTCTTGTTCTCCGTCTGGAGCCGATTTCGCGAGATCAACATTTTCGCTTTCTCGCAGGCTATTCCCGTTCCTGTCTTCGTCCTCGTAATGCTTTTACTGGTCCAAGGGTGGGTCGGCTCAGGCATCGGCGCCTTCGCCGTCGTTTGGAAAGACCCGGCCGACACGGCCGACATCGTGTTGATGTGGAAATACTCGATCTTTTGGAACGGCTTCGCGCTCAGCCTCTATTTCTTGGTGCTGGCCTATTTGGTCTACCTGCTGTATGCGCTGGCTTACCCGGAGAAAAAAAACCTCGAAGATCGGCTGGCGGTCGTGGCCTGCCTCGCGGTCCCTTCGCTCCTCGTGATCAATCTGCCGGTTTTGTGGGATCCCGTTCCTCGCTGGTTCTTTACGATCGGCTCGATTCTGGCCCTGCTAGTCTTTGGCGGGTTCGCCCGAGCGCTGACGCATTTCGGGAACAAGATGGTACTCCGCGCGAAAGAGTTGAAATCCCGAGTGCCGGTGGAACTCGCGAGCGATGCCAAAGCGAAAGGCGAATCCCCGATCAAAACAGCTTTCGATCGCTGGTTCAAATGGTTCGTGGATCGCCGGGTCCGTGGAAAGTACGTGCTCGAACGACAAGCCGACGGGCTGTTCGGCTTGGCTTTGGTAGCCGTTTCGGGGATGGTCGGATTTACATTCTGCAATTACGAAAACTGGACGGATATCTTGTGGAAGTGGTTGCCGACGACGGCGCTCGCCGTCCTCGCCACCGCGGCGTGGTACGGGATTCGGCGGTGCGCAGTCGAACGATACAAAAGCAAATTGAAAGCCGACGCCCCTCTGCCGAATGATGCTTCCGAATCGAGGGAAGGCCGTGGGCTCGTGTTCGCGAGCTATGTGGCGAGCGCGGTCTTTTGGGCCTCGGTCGGCATCACGCTCGGATACATCCTGGCATTGGCCATTGGCTTCCTGTTCGATGTGCCGAACGTGGTCATCCCCGCGCCGCTGAGCTTCTCGTTCGTGCTCGGGGCCATCGCCGTAGCCTACGGGCTGCTGCGGTTTTATGCGGGGCGCTGGTTCTACCCCGCGCTGATCGTCGGCGCGGCCATTTTCTTGACCATCGCTTCGGTCCGCCCCTACTCGCACGAGATCGAAGAACTCGAGCCGTATTACGCGCGCGGGAAGCCGGTCAAACTCGCGGATTACGAAAAGTTGAGGAACGATCCCGGGGCGAAGGCCAATCAACTCGACAATGCCACCGTGCTCGGGAAGTGGCGTCGGGGTGTTTCCGATCATCACCTCTCGCAGAAGACGGAACGCCGCTCCGCACTCGAAATCGATCCCGAGACGCACCGTCCGCCGCTGGTGATCGTCACCACCGCCGGGGGTGCGAGCGTCTCCGCGATCTATACTCAACGGTTCTTGGCGAAGCTCGAAGCGGAGGAGATGATGCCCGGGTTCCACCGGCACATCCGCATCATCACGGGGGCATCCGGGGGGATGTTCGGGGCTTCGGCCTACCGCGCGAGCCTGCGGGCGGATTCGTCTCCGGTGGAAGCGAAATGGGGATCGGGCTTGGAAGAAGATTTCTTCAGCCCGGCCGTTCAATCCATGGCCTTCAAAGACATCCCGATGGGGTTGTCGTGGCCGCTCGGATACTCGAACGATCGCGGCCGGCGATTGGAGCGCAGTTGGGACAAAGCCCTACCGAAACAATGGGGGGTCAATTTCCGAGATATGAAAGGCGAAGAAGCCGAGGGACTCTTGCCCTCGCTGATCTTCTCGCCCATGCTCGTCGAAGACGGCCGCCCGCTCCTCATCAGCACCCTCGACCTCGCTCTCATGACCCGGGGCCGAGCGTACCAAGATTCGAAAGGCCGGACGTTGTACAAACCCGCCAAGCCCATGGAGAGCGCCGATGAAGACGGGGAGACTTTGAGAGATCCGACGCCCTCGGTGGAATTCTTCAAACTCTTCCCCGACGAAACGGGCTGGAATTTGAGGCTCGGCACCGCCGCCCGGTTGAGCGCTTCGTTCCCGTATCTTTCGCCGGCGACCACGCTGCCCACGAACCCGCCCCGCCGGATCGTGGACGCTGGCTACCTCGACAACTTCGGCATGGCCGTCGCGCTGGGTTGGCTGCGGGATTACATCGACCAAGTGGATTTGGCCACCGACCGAGTGATCGTCTTGGAAATCCGGCCGTACGGCAGCACGTTCAATCCGAAGTCGATCGTGACCAAAGAAGAAATCGTGCGCGGTGGCAGAGTCCCGACGTTCGGTTGGCCATTGCAAGAGTGGACGACCCCGCTCGAAGGGGGCGAGACGGCGCGGCGGGCCGGGATGGT
This sequence comes from Fimbriiglobus sp., assembly GCA_043737155.1. Lineage (GTDB taxonomy): Bacteria > Planctomycetota > Planctomycetia > Gemmatales > Gemmataceae > JALHQU01. Next base: position 3,084 of record JAYTBD010000104.1, read on the forward strand.
CGGCCGCAATAACCTCAACCGGGATTTATTCTCCGATTTGCAACAGGAATCGGACGTGCCTTCCCGGCTGGAGGAAGAAATCGAGCGCGGTTGGCGCGCTGGGCAAAAAGGCTTCGAAACCCCATTCGCCATTTCCTCGATCCGCTTCAAAGGCAATTTGGAAAGTTCTCTGAACTGGACACTATCCAAACACGAGATCGCGGACGTCCACGCCGCCGTCGACGAAATCTTCTTGGCCGAAAACGAGATCATGGGCAAATACGGTTTGACCGAGACGGACAAATTTGACTCCGCGATGTACCTCCGATGGCGGCACAACAACGCGCAGTACGAAGTGTTCCGCGAACTCATGAAGGATTACTTCCCGATCAAGCGGGTTCCCGTGGCAAATTGATCGGAACTCGGCCCGGGTTACGGCAGGCTGTTCAACACGTGGTCGCTGCGGGCGGTGCGATAGAATCCGAAGTTCGCGCCGTAAACCGAGCGGTCAACGGGGTGCAGGAAGACGCCGTACCGTCCCCATTTCCCTTCGACGAGAATCGTGCCGTCGTCGAGGACGCTGCGCACGAGGGCGGTGTGCGCGACGGTATCGGCGACGCTGCGATAGACGCAGAGGTCGCCGGCCCGCGCGGCCGCGACCGGCTCGTAGTCGTTCTCGTTCAAGATGGTCTCAACCTCGGATCCCCGGACGGCGAATTTGCCGCCGGTGAAGACCCACCCGTGGCAGTTGCTGGTGTCGTCCGCAGGACCGCGGCGAATGAGGTACTGGTTCAGTTGGGTCGAGTCCAGCGTGGACTGCTCCGTGGCGGTCAGCGCTTCGACACTCATGATTTCGCCGGTCGTCAGGAGGTGGATTGCGCCGCCCCGGTCGGTCTTGGCCAACCGCGTTTCATCGATCACGTACGGGCTGATTTCGACCTGCTGTTGCAGCAATCGCTCCTGTTCTTCGGACGCGGCGCTCTCGGCCAGATCGAAGCGGACGAGTTCGTAGCCCAACAGCCCGAAACCGGTGAGAGCCGCCAAGCCCCACCCCAATCGGGGGTTCCGCAAGCGGTCCCGGGCGGCCGTGGCGAGGCGGTGGGCCAACCCCGTCCGAGCCGCGACCGACATTGCCAAAGCGGAGGTGCCGACCAGCGCGAGCGGGGCGAGATACTCGGGGATGAGAACGTGTACGGAAATCAGCGAGACGGCGAGCCCGAGCGCGGCCATGGCGCAGCGGAGCCACCGGGCGCGCGGGCCGAACAGGGCGTTGCCGGCGCCGGCGACGATGAAGCCGAGCGCCACCGAGAACGAGAGGAAGAGTCGGTCGTTGAGAGCATCGTCGATCATAGCGGTAATCCTGTCCCACCCATCCATCGCATCGATCTGATGCATACATTCCTAGCACGGCAACCATGAGGGGCGGGTGAGCCGGCGGTGAGAACCGTATGAGGAAGTATCCCGTGTGTCGGAGTCGTGCGCGGCAGTCACCCCCTCTCCGCTTCGGAGAGGGGGCCGGGGGGTGAGGTCTCACGCACGAATATCGAGGCCCCTCCGTTTCCAGCGCCAGACCTCACCCCCCGGCCCCCTTTCCGAAGCGGAGAGGGGGAACCGGAACAGAACGTTCGTCATTTCCCCGTTGACACCCCCGTTCGCTTTGCTATGACCGCACACCGTCCGCGTGTGGCCTTGGGGGAAACTCGGCCGCAGGCGGACAATGCACCCGAACGCAAAGCAGGCTCGCCGGATGGCCGACGACACCACGCCCCTGGCCGCGCCCAAGGAAGCGATCCGCCGCTTCGCCGAGGCCCGGGGCTGGGAACCGTACCACAGCCCGAAGAACCTCGTCATGGCGTTGGCCAGCGAGGTGGGGGAGCTGTGCGACTTGTTCCGGTGGTTGACGCCGGAGGAATCGCGCGTCGCGGCGCAGGATCCGATCCTGCGCGTCGCCATCGCCGACGAACTCGCCGACGTGGCGAACATCGTGCTGTTGCTGAGCGTGCAAACGGGGATCGATCTGAGCGACGCGATCGCCGCGAAGCTGCTGAAGAACGCGATCAAATACCCGGCGCCGCCGGGTTGACGGGGAATCACGACGGCTCGGACGCCTTTATCGCTTGGGGGGAAGTGCGATGCGGAACCGGATGAAACTCGGGCTGAAACTCGCGGGGGCATTGACCCTGCTCACGGCGGCCGTGGCCGTGCCGGTGATCGCCCAAACGCCGCAATATTACCACCCGACGGTGACGCCGGCCGCGCCGGGCACCTTCGTGCCGACGACCGTGCGGCCGGCCCAAGGGGGCAACACGACCCCGGGCACGCCGACCAAGCCGCGCCTCACCCAGCCGGTGATCGCCGGTTCCGAGGGCGTCCGCCAAGTCGGCGCCAACGATTTCGATTTCACCAAACCCGAACTGCCGAAGATCCCGCCCGTCGTCGGCTCCGGTACCGCGACCCCACCCGCGTTTTTGCCGCTGCCGAGCCCGGCGTTGCCGGATACGAAGCTGCCGTTGCCGATGGTGACCGCCGAGCGGCCCGCCGTCATGGCCCCGACTGTCACCCCGGTGTCACCGGCCGGGCTCCAGCCCGCCCCGCTCACCATACCTTCGTTGACACCGATTCCCGGCATCGCCGCTCCGAGCAGCATCCCCCTCGCCGGGGCGCTCGCGTCGAAGGTTTCGCCCAACGTCAGCGTCGAATTCGAAGCGCCCGAAACCGTCGGGGTCGGCCAATCGCTCACGTACGCCCTCGTGGTGCGGAATACCGGCACCGTCGGCGTGTCGAGCGTTCGCGTCGAAGAAGAACTGCCCACCGGCGCGACCTTCGTGTCGAGCGAACCCGCGAGCGAAACGAACACCGACGGCAAACTCTCGTGGGCGTACGGCAGCTTAGAAGCCGGCGGCGAGAAACGGATCAAGATCACGCTGAAAGTGACCGAAGAAGGGGAAGTGAAAAGCCGCGCCACGGTGGCCTTCGCCGTCGGCGTCGAGAGCAAGGTGAAGGTGACGCGGCCGAAGATGGTACTCGCGCTCACGGGGCCGGAGTCGGCCCGCGCCGGGGATAAAGTCCCCTTCCAAATCAAGATTTCGAACTCGGGCACCGGCCCCGCGGCCAAGGTCGTGCTGCAAGCCCGCTTCAGCGCCGGCCTGCAGCATCCACAGGGCGAAGTCATCGAAGCCGAGCTGGCGAACCTCGCCGCCGGCGCCTCGAAGTCGCTCACTCTCGAAGCATTCGCCAACAAACCGGGCCAGCAGTTGTGCAGCCTCACCGTCTGGGCCGACGGCAATCCGCCCGAGACGGCCAAGACCAACGTGTCGATCGTCGAACCGCAACTGGTCGCCAAGCAGACCGGCCCGGCCCGCTGCCTGGTGAAGGCCGAACCGGTCTACGCCATCGAACTGTCGAACCCAGGCACCGCGGCGACCGACCCGGTGACCACGTGGACCGTCGTCCCCGAAGGATTCGAATTCGTTGCGGCGTCCGAAGGGGGAACCTTCACCGCTTCAACCAAGACCGTCGTCTGGAAGCTCGCCGGCTTGGCCTCCAACGGCACTAAGACGCTGACCGTGAAACTCCGCGCCGTCGGGCCGGCCGACGCGATCATCCGCACCGTGGCTCAAGCGGGCGCCGCCGAATCGACGACGCCCGGCGTGGCTTTGGTCGCTGCGAAAACGAAAACGCTCGAATCGAAAGCGGAAACGCCGGTGAAAGCCGAAGGCGTGCCGTCCCTGCGATTCGAGGTGATGGGTTCGGAAGGGGTCGTCGAAGTCGGCAAGGAAGTGACCTACGAAGTGAAGGTCAGCAACCCCGGTACCGGCCCGTGCACCAACGTGCAACTGATCGTCGAACTCGCGGATAGTACCAGCGCCACCGACGCCAAAGGACCGACCGTCGGCCGCACGACCGGCCAACAGATTGTGTTCGACCCGATCGGCACGGTCGGGGTCAAAGGGGACGCGGTCTATCGGGTCAGGGTGAAGGGCAGCCAACCCGGCGACATGCGCTTCCGCGTCAAGATGACCTGCGACCAAAACCGCACGGCGGTGGTCAAAGAAGAAAACACCAGGTTCTACAAGGAATGATGGGGGAAATGCGGAATTCGGAGTGCGGAATGCGGAATTGAGAACGAAGCAACGCCAACATGCTTTCTCTTATTCTGCACTCCGAATTCCGAACTCCGCACTGGCGTCAAGTTTCGCCGGGGGGCGAAACTTGAAGCCAAGGGCCCGGGGCTGCGGTCGCTGTACCGCGCCGGGCGAATCGGAGCGGATTAAATCCGAGTGCGCCCGCTCGCCGGGCCGTTCGGTTGGGGGAGATCCGGGAATGAATGCAGGAAGCATCGATCAATTGTTGCAGGTGAAGGTCCACATCCGGTGGATGATCCGCCGCGATATGGCCGAGGTGCTGCAAGCCGAGCGCCAGAGTTTCGAGTTCGCTTGGACCGAGGAGGATTTCCTCCAGTGCCTGCGGCAGCGGAACTGCATCGGCATGGTCGCCGAGGCCAACGACCGCATCGTCGGCTTCATGATTTACGAGCTGCACAAGAACCGCCTGCACGTGCTGAACTTCGCGGTCGCGCCGGGCTACCGCCGGCAGGGCATCGGCTCGCAGATGATCGTCAAGCTCATCGGCAAGCTCGCCAGCCACCGCCGTAGCAAGATCACCCTCGCTGTCCGCGAGCGGAATCTGTCGGCCCAGCTCTTCTTCCGCGGCCAAGACTTCCGCGCGACCCGCGTGCTGCGGAACTACTACGAGGACAGCGGCGAAGACGCCTTCCAGATGGAACTCGACCTCGGCGACGACTACCGCGCGGGCACGGTCAACCGCATCGCCCAGTACGAAGAGAAATAAGAGACCTCACCCCCCTAGCCCCCTCTCCGAAGCGGAGAGGGGGAACCGGAATCATCAACCACGGATGGGGCATCGCCATGGCACGGGCCGAGAATCGCATGTCGTTCAGCCGCGTCGTCGCGGCCGGGTTGATCCTCGGCGCCGGCGGCTTCGGCCTGTTGCGCGCGACGAACGCCGAGCCGATTCCGATTGTGCCGCCGCCGATCTCGGTCGCCGAGCCGCGGCCGGATCCGAACGCGCCGGCGCTGCCGACGCTCGGAACTTTCCCGCTGTCCACGGTGCCGATCGCGGTTCCGACATTGCCACTCCCGAGTTTGCCCTCAATTGAACCGTTGAAGGTGCTACCCAAGCCGACCGAGCTTGTGCAGCCTCCGCAAGTTGGTGTCCCCGCGCTGCGCACGGTACCGGAAGTACCGGCGAATCCGAAAAAGAACTTGCGACCGAGCGCGCCGCCACTTAACCTCATACCTATGGAAGTGGCGCTGCCGAAGCCGTTGGCCCCCGAGGCCATCCCCATCGGTAACGAAGTCCCGCTACGGCCGCGGAAGATCGGCAACGAAATCATCGTCCCGCCGAAGCCGGTCGCGGACGAACTGCCGCCGCCGAAATTGGTCTCGTTCCCGGTCCCGCTTTCGATCGCACCCCCGACACCCGGAGATATCACCATGCTGTCGATCAAGAAACTCACGCTGTCCACGACCCTCGGCGTCGCCCTCGCGCTGGCGCCGACTTCCGCGATCCGGGCCGAAGAGCCTAAAGCGGCCGATTTGAAGGCCGTCGAGACCGCGTTGAAGACCGAAATCTCGGGACTCAAAGATGAACTGAAGAAAGCCAAGGAGTTGGTCGCCACGCTCGACGAGCAAGTGCTCGGCCGCAAGGACGGCAAAGTGATGGTGCCCGCCGATGCCGGTCTGATGGCCCGCATGGACAAGATCGAAAAGGCCATCAAGTCGATGGAGACGAAAGTCGCTTCGCTCGACGAAGCGATGTCGAAACGGACCGTCGGATCCTCGCCGCTCGAAGGGACCAAGCCGGCCGCGGGCATGGGCAAGGTGAAGGTCGTGAACGAGTTCGGCACCAAGATTTCGATCATGGTGAACGACAAGTCGTACCCGATCGACGCGGCGCAGACGAAAGAAATCGAAGTGGCGATGGGCAGCTTCAGCTATCTGCTGCTCGCCGACGGCACGACCAAGACGACCAGCGCGATCAAAGACGGCGAGACCGTCACGCTCCGGATCCGGTGAAATAGACCCTCGCATTTTGGCAGCTCCCGTCGGGCACCCCTCGTGGGTGCCCGGAACCGTCCGCCCCGTGACTGTCGCATCGGTTCCCGCCGACGCCCCGCGATTCCCACGGGATTCATCTCGCGCCGGGGGACCAACGACTATAATTACACCACCGACCAACGGCTGACAAACACATCGCAGACGCAGCTCCGAATGGTCTCGAGGGATTGTTCCGATGACCGCGCCCCGCATCTTCGACCCGCGGAACATCGAGGTGATCGACGAGGCCACCGCCGCGATGTTCCGGGCGGCGGAACCGGCCCAACGAGTATTGGTGGCTTCGGAAGCCCATCGTTCCGTACGATCGATGTTGAAATCCCGCGTCGAACAACTGCATCCGGAGTGGCCGTCCGAAGCGGTTCATCGGGAAGTCGCCCGGAGGTTTTTTGGTCATGACGCAAGTGGAATTCTTAAAGCACTCGGTTGATACACTGGACCGACTCGAGATCGAGTACATGGTCGTCGGCTCGTACGCCTGCATGGCCTACGGAGAGTCGCGATTGACCCAAGACATCGATATCGTAGTCGACCTTACGATGAAGGCGGTGGGGGAATTTTGCGCCGCGTATCCATCCCCGGACTTCTACATCAGCGAGCCGGCAGTACGCGACGCCGTACGGACCCGATTTCAATTCAATGTTCTGCATCCCTCGTCGTTGAACAAAATCGACTACATCTTGCCCCGGATCGATGAGTGGGGTGCCGCGAGAATGAACCGCCGGCAACGCGTGCGGCTTCTGCCCGGACAAGAAGTCGATGTGGCCAGCCCCGAAGATGTGATCCTCGGGAAGTTGTGGTATCACTCGATGGGTTGATCGGACAAACACCTTCGCGACATCGCCGGGATTTTGCGCATCAGTGGCGATGCCGTCGATCTCGCCGATATCGCCGCCTGGGCGGAGAAACTCGGCTACTCCGAGATTTGGAACGAAATCCTCAAAAAGCAAGATGGCGGCTGAACCCATGCCCCTGCTCGAGAACCGCTTCGAAGACAGTCTCGTCATGACCTCGCTCGACCAAGCGATCGATTGGGCGCGGGCGTCGTCGCTGTGGCCGATGACCTTCGGCCTCGCCTGCTGCGCCATCGAAATGATGGCCACCGGCGGACCGCGCTACGACATCGACCGCTTCGGCGCCGGGGCGTTCCGCGCCACGCCGCGCCAAGCCGATTTGATGATCGTCGCGGGGACGGTGAACTTGAAGATGGCCGAGCGCGTCCGCCGTCTCTACGACCTGATGCCCGATCCGAAGTTCGTCATCGCTATGGGCGCCTGCACCTGCGGCGGCGGGCCGTACTACAAATACGGCTACAACGTTGTGAAGGGGGTCGATCTCGTCGTGCCGGTGGACGTGTATGTGCCCGGCTGCCCTCCGCGGCCGGAAGCGCTGCTCGAAGGATTGATGCGCGTGCAGGACAAGGTTCGCACCATGCGGACGCTCCGCAAAGAGAAGGTGATTGAGGAGGTGCTGATCCCGGAGCGCACCGGGAACGCGGCCGTGCCGCCCGAACTGGCGGACTTGGAAAAAGCGACGGCGTATAAGATAGCCCAGAAGGAAGCGGCGAAACCGGCGAAGGCCTGAACTATGCCCATGCACGATTGGTCGGAAGTCGATGTCGATGTGTTCCACGATTTTCACCAATCGTGGATTGTAGAGCTCAGCCGAGCGCTCAACGACCGACTGCCCAAAGGCTATTCGGCGCTACTCGAACGGCGCTCGTAGCGCCGGCCTCCGGACCCGTCGAAACTCGTCATGGACGGCGAAGCGACAAGTCTGACCGCTCGCCGCAACCGGATCGCAATCCTTCAAAACTTGCGAAAACTCGTGAGTGTCGTCGAAATCGTATCGCCGGGAATCAAGGAGGGGCGGGCGACGCGGGAGAGCTTCGCCGAGCACAGGGCAGGATTCCTGAAAGCGGGTATCCATGTCCAGGTCGCGGATATGATTCCTTCCGGGCCGAGTATTCACAGCCTCGTCCGGAATCAATGCGGCGCCGACATGTACGAGCTTCCGCCCGGCGAGCCGATGCTTCTGGCGTCGTATAGAGCCGAGGGTCCGACCGCGGATGATAGGACCGAAGCTTGTCTCGAACCGCTCAGAGTCGGTGTCTCCATCCCCGAAATGCCGGCGTTCATCGAGCGAGACTGCCACATCGACGTACCGCTCGAAGAAACGAACATGCGGGCCTGGGACTTCTGCCCGAAGGACATGCGCTACTTGGTGGAGCACGGGAAGTTGCCGGGCGAATGGTATGCTGAACGGCATACCCACCGGAGCATTCGCATGGCGTTCTCGGATTACCGCTCCATCGACGACGTGGTGAAGAAGCACAAGTTGGTTTTCGTGCCGGGGGCCTTGCTCGCGCCGGTCGCGGACGCGCCGCCGTTCGGCGACCATTTTAAAGCCGAACTCGACTTCACCCTCCTCAAGCTCCCGGTGGGGCGGTCCGAGATCGGCTCCGGGGAACTGATCCTCTTCCCGATTCTCCGCGAAGTCTGGAAGCCCTACGTCGATGAAATCGCGCTCTTCACCCACGAACCGCTGCGGTACGACGACGACTTGACCGGCGTCCCGGACTACTTCGTCTGTCGCAAATCGGAGTACGGCCAGACCATCCCCGAAATCCCCTATCTGCTGATCGTCGAAGCCAAGCTCGACGATTTCGAGCGCGCTTGGGGGCAATGCTTGGCCCAAATGCTGGCGGCGCAGAAGCTCAACGGCACGCCCGAAATGCCCGTTTACGGCATGGCCACCAATGGGAACGCTTGGCAATTCGGCCGCTTGGTGGGCCGGATCTTCACGATGGATCCGGGCGGGATTTCTTTGGCGACGCTCGAGCGGCTCGGCCAACAATTGCACGCTTACATGCGGGCGTGCCGAGAGATGGCCGCGGGCTATCGCCCGCCGGTGACAACCCCTTGACACCCGAGGTCCCGCGATGTCCGCGCTCCCCAAACGCAAGATGACCGCCGACGAGTACCTCGAAATCGAACGCGCCGCCGAGTTCAAAAGCGAGTTCTTCGACGGCGTGATGTACCCGCTCCACCACGACCCGTTGACGGGGATGGCCGGCGCGAGCCGCATCCACAACCGCGTCAAAGAAAACGTGATCGTCGAATTCGGCGGCTTGTTCAAGCGCGGCCCGTGCCAGACTTACTCTGGCGATCAGCGCGTGCGGCTCACCGAGACGGGGATGTTCGCGTACCCGGATGTCGTAATCGTCTGCGACCCTCCGATCTTCGATCCGGATCGGGACACGCTGCTGAACGCGCAGGTCATCGTCGAAGTGCTGTCGCCGTCCACCGAGAAGTACGACCGCGGTTTCAAGTTCGCGATGTACCAGAAGCAGCCGACGATCCGCGAAGTCGTGTTCGTGTCCCAAGACTCGATGCGCATCGAACGCTATGTCCGCCAGCCCGATGCGACGTGGGTGCTCACCGTCTTCGAGGACGCCGGGGCCGACTTTTCCCTCGGCACCGTGGACGCGTCCGTGCCGCTCCGCGATCTCTACCGCGGCGTGGAATTCGGGGAACAAGCGTGACTTCCGCCGAAATCCTCGCCAAACTCCAAACCGAATTCGGTGCCTCCATCGTCGCGGAACACCCCGACGCCCTCGATCCGCACGTGATTGTCGAACCGTCGCGCATCGCCGACGTCTGCCGATACTTGCGCGACGAGTTGCAGTTCGACATCCTCAATAATCTCGCGGGGGTCGACTACC
>JAYTBD010000105.1:0-2234 GCA_043737155.1 Fimbriiglobus sp.
GAACACCCCGGGTGCGATAGCATTGACCCGCACCCCGCGCCCGGCCCAATCGGCGGCGAGGGATCGCGTCAGCGCCGCGAGCGCGGCCTTGGACGCTTCGTAATGCCGACCGCCGATACCGCGGATGACGATCGGCCCGGCGATGCTCGTGATGTTGATGATCGATCCGCGGCCGCGCTCGAGCATTTTTTTGCCGAGCCTTTGGCAACACACCAGCGCACCCGTCAGATTCAGGTCGAAGTAGCTCCTCCACTCTTCGACCGATGTCTCTTCGAGGGCGACATCGGCCCGCCGGCCGCCGACGTTGTTCAGCAGAATGTCGATCGAGACACCGAGGGCCAGTGCCTGATCACCCGCGCTCGCCGCACCGCTGGGCGTCGCGACATCGGCGACGATGATTTCGACTCGGCGTCCGCGTTCCATCAATTCCCGCTGCGCGGCGTCAAGCGATTCTCTCTCGCGTCCGACCAGAATTAAGTCGGCCCCGGCTTCCGCCAATGCTTGGGCCATCGCCCGGCCCAGCCCCCTGCTTCCGCCTGTGATCAGCGCGGTGCGCCCGTTCAATCGGAAGGATTCGAAGACGCTCATGCTTCGCCCGGCTCGCTATACCAACTGTTAATGTAGCAGATGCCGGCGCGATTGAAGGGGGAACCCATGGCGAAATGCGACGAGGGTTATCCGTGCGAAGTCTGCGGCCAGATGGTGGAAGCCGTCGTCGATTCCGATTTATACCTCCGCTACATCCTCGGCGAGGTGCCGTTGGAATCGCTGCATCTGCAACCGGAGCGACACGTCGTCTGCAATCCGGCGCTGTCGCAATACATCGACGCGGAGGGGTGGGCGCCGGTGATCTGCGACGGCCCGTTTGACAAGCGGACGCTCTCCGCCGATTATGTGAAGGCCGAAGAATTGCGTGTCACCCGCGGTTGGCGGCGCTTGCAGGCGATCCCCAAACTCCGGTTGGCCATCCCCGAGTACCCGCTGTCCATCACCCCCGACTGCTAGGAGATCCCATGCGCGCCGTCCTCGCCTCGATCCTATTTCTCGGTTGTTCGAGCCTCGTGTGTGCCGACGTCGAATCCGGTCCCAAAGCGGGCGAGAAAGTCGGCGCACTCAAAGTCCACGCCGTCGCGGGAACCATCGAAGATAAAGAAGTGGACTACGCCAAGGAGCGCAAAGACGAACCGACAGTGTACCTATTCGTGAACGCCGAAAAGTTCTCCCGGCCGATGAACAGGTTCATGAAGGAACTCGATGGCAAGCTCGGCGATGCCACCGACAAGGCGTTGTCGGTGGCCGTGTGGGTCGGCGGCGAGTTCGACAAGAACAAGGAATTCCTGCCGAAGGTGCAGAAGTCGGTGTCGTACGAAAAGACGGCCCTCACCGCGTTCAACGGCGATGCCACCGGCCCGACCGGCTGGGGCATCAACAGCGCCGCCCACTTGACGGTGGTCGTCGTGACCGGCGGCAAAGTGGTGAAGTCGTTCGCGTACGAATCGGTCAACAACACCGATGTGAAAAGCGTGATGAATGCGTTGAAGAAAGCCGTCGGGAAGAAATGATTGGCGAGCCGACAGCGTGAGCTGCCGGATTTTTTTCGCATGAAATCGGAATCCGGCAGCTCACGCTGCCGGCTCGCCGACCGACTTCCGAATGGAGGACACCGATGGATCGCCACTGGTTCTTGACGTGGACGACATACGGAACTTGGCTACCCGGCGACGACCGAGGATTCGTCTCCAACGTCCGCGCGGGCAATGGGCCAGAAGTGAAACATGCAGAACCGGGAACTCCGTACGATCAGAAACAGCGGGGTTTAACAATCGCGGCTCAGGAACAATTGCGGGGCGATCCTGTCTGGCTCCGGTCGGAGCACGCGGTGGCATTGGTCGAACAATTTCAAGAAACGGCTCGATTCCGTGGCTGGGCGATTATCGCGGTGGCCATCATGGCCAACCACATTCACATCGTGCTCGGCGTCAGCGGTGATCCCGAACCGGACTCGCTTTTGCGCGATCTTAAAAGCTACGGGAGTCGTCGTCTGAATCGACTCGCGGGTAAGCCGACGTCGGGGAATTGGTGGACGGCGGGAGGTTCCCGTCGAATTCTCCGTGGCGAAACGGCGCTTCGGACGGTCGTTAAATACGTTCAAAACCAGAGCAATCCGTTGATCATTTGGACGGGCGAGCCGGCAGCGTGAGCTGCCGGATTCTTTTCGCATGAAATCAGAATCC
>JAYTBD010000106.1:0-5605 GCA_043737155.1 Fimbriiglobus sp.
CGTGAGCGCCCGGAGTTTGCGACTGCATCTCCGGGCGCTCACGCAACCCGGCTCACCGCCTGGGGGACTTCCGCCGACAAGCTCCGTCGAACGACCGCAAGAATCCGATTGATTAACAGTCAAAGCCGAACGGTTGCAGCGGGCCGCGATTCCCACTAGAGTGTCAATCCTCCGATGCTTTTCTCCCCACGCACTGGCGGCCCATGAGCCTCATCGCCGATCCCGCACGCCCCACCAAGTACCGCTACGTCATCCTCGCGCTGCTCTGCTTCTTGGCGATGATCACTTACATGGACCGGGCCGCCAACGGCAGCGCGAAGAAGGCGATCCTCTCCGATCTCAATAAGGAAGCGGCCCTCCAACAGTCTGCCGAGACGGGTATCGCGGTCTCGGAAATCAAGCCGAAATACGACGAGGAGAACGACTTCTTCATCGTCCTCATGGCCTTTCAACTCGCCTATGCCCTCTTCGAAATCCCCTCGGGTTGGCTGGGGGACACCGTCGGCCCGCGCTCGACGCTGCTTCGGGTTGTCCTCTGGTGGTCCGTCTTCGTCGCCCTCACGGGGTTCACCGGACAGTGGCTCTTCGGCGGTATCTTTTTCGTCGGCTATTGGGCGCTCGTCGGCATTCAATTCCTCTTCGGCGTCGGCGAAGCCGGGGCCTTCCCGAACATCGCCAAGGCGCTCTACAACTGGTTCCCGGCCGCGGATCGCGGCTTTGCCAAGTCGGCCGTGTGGATGTGCGCCCGCTTCATGGGCGGGTTGACACCGTTCGTTTGGCTGCTGCTCACCGACTCACAGTTCGGCGGTTGGAAGTGGAACGAAGTCATGTTGCTCTTCGCCGGCATCGCCATCTTCTGGTGCGTCCTCTTTTACATCTTCTTCAAAAACAAACCGGGGGAAGTGACGGCGGTCAATGCGGCGGAACGGGCGTTGATCGACGCCGGTCGCAAGCCGCCGGTGAGCATCACCAAGGTGCCGTGGGCGAAGATTTTCACTTCGCGGAACTTGTGGGCCGTGTGCGGGATGTACGTCGTCACCAACTTTTGTTGGTACTTCCTCATGTACAACCACCCGCGCTCGATGAAATTGCAATTCTCGGAATGGGAAAGCTTCGAGGATGGCTCGCCGAACGCCGGGGGTAAAATCGCCTTGGCGTTGCTCAGCGGCGCTCCGCTGATCGTCGGTATGTTCGGCTGCTTGGTCGGAGGACTGCTTTCGGACCGTTACATCCGCCGCAGCGGGGACCGCAAGTGGGGCCGGCGGCTCTTCGGCATCATCGGCTACGGCGGCGCGGGGTTGTGCTATCTGATCGCCGCCGGGATCAAACTCGATGACCCGGACAATCTGCTCGTCTACGCCGGGATGCTCATCTTGATGGGGTTCATGAACGACCTCATCATGGCCCCGGCCTGGGCGGTCTGCCAAGACATCGGCCAGGAGTACGCCGCGACGGTCTCCGGCACGATGAACATGGTCGGCAACTTGTTCGGCGCGGTGTCCGGCATTCTCGTGACGGGACTGATTCTCAAGCACTTCCCCGGTACGAACGGGATCGTCTATCTCTTCGGCCTGTACGCTTGCGTTTACTTCCTCGGATGTGGTTTATGGATGCTCATCGACGCGAGCAAACCGATCGTACCCGAACCTGTCAAGCCGGTGCCGCCGGGAGAATCAGTAGGGTTGGTGGAGCCGGCATAGCCTCCGATTCGACGACCGCTTCGGGCGAGTGTTCGCCGTAGCTGTGCAGCGTCACCTGCCCCTTATCGAGGATCAAGTACGTGCACGGCTTCTCGGTCCAGCAGCCGCTGTTGTAATACGAGACGGGGCGCTGATTCAGTTCCATCGCCAGGTGGGTGTGCCCGCAGCAGACGGCGTCGCACCCTTGCTTCCACGCGTGTTCCACGGCCCCCTCGCGGATCTTATCGCTGCTGCGCAGGAAGACCTTGCTGCGCCGCTTGGCGAGCTTGGCGAAGTTGTGGGACTTGTCGAGCCGCTGCAACAAACGGTACGCGGTATCGGCCAGCCATGTGGTGATCGGGTAGCGCTCGATGAATTGATCGAACTGGTGACCGTGCAGGAACAGCACCTTTCGCCCGTCCGATTCGACGATGATTTCGTCCACGACGCGGACGCCGACGAGGTGGGAGACGATCTCGGCGGAGCCGTCGTGGTTGCCCGCGACCCAGATCACTTCGATATCGTCGGACAACTTGCGGATCTCGGAGAGGACTTTCCAGTGCGTCTTCTTCAACCGGCGGAAGTCGATGGAATCGAACACGTCGCCGTTGAGAATCAAGCGTTTGGTCCGCAGCCGCTTGTCGTCGATGGATTCGAGGAATTCGACGAGGGCCTTGGCTTGGCAATTGTCGCTGCCGAGGTGGATATCCGAAAGGATCACCGCATCCGGGATGGTCATGGGCGTCGCATCCGTTTGCGCAGTGGCTTACTCCTCCGGAAGATGGTAGGGAACCGCGTCTCCATCACCGTGTGGACTTCGAGAAGATCGCATTCTTTTTCGCGTATGGAAGAACCGCTCGACCGGCCGGTATGTTAGCACTGTCGTCCCGCCGGGGTCCCGCGTCCATGCGCATCGTCAGTATCACCGCCGGCGCGGCCGGGATGTTCTGCGGCAGTTGCATGCGCGACAACACTCTCGCCGTGGCCCTCATCGCCCTCGGGCACGACGCGTTACTGGTGCCCACCTACACGCCGATTACAACCGACGAACCCGATGCGACCGCGGGTCGCACGGTCTTCTTCGGCGGGGTCAATGTCTTCCTCCAGCAGTCGCGGTTCACGTCGTGGGCCTTCCGCCGGACCCCGCGCTTCGTCGATGCGATGTTGAACAACCGGGCGTTTCTCAAGTGGGTCGGGCGCTACGCCGAGCGCACCGATTATTCCAAACTCGGCGGGTTGACGACTTCGATGCTCCGCGGGGTCGACGGCAACCAGCGCAAAGAAGTCGCCAAGCTCATCGACTGGTTGAAAGCCGAGATCAAACCCGATGTCGTGTTGATGTCGAATGCATTGCTCTCGGGCATGGTTCCCGAGTTGAAGAAGCGATTGAACGTGCCCATTCTGACGACGCTCCAAGGCGACGATATTTTCTTAGATGAACTGCCCGACGCTGACCGACGGCGTTGCATCGAGTTGATCCGCGCGAACGATAAATACACCGCGGCCTACATCTGCACCAGTGCCGCGTACGCCGATCATATGGCGGATTATTTGGGACTCGACCGCGCCAAGATGCACGTCGTCTATCCGGGGATCAACACGCAAGCCTACACCGGGATTGTCCCCCGACCTGCGGATCGGCCGCCGACCATCGGCTATTTCGCGCGATTGGCGCCCGAGAAAGGGTTCCACAATTTGGTGGATGCGTTCATCCTGTTGGCCGGGCGCGCCAACGACGGCTACGAACCGGTCAACTCCGTCAGCATCGCACATCCGTTTCCCGGCTCGTCGCCGTCGCTAGCGCGTCCGGCTAACGGGCGGTCAAACCGTATCAAACTCAAATTCGCCGGTTGGCTCGGTGCCAAGAATAAACCATACCTAGACAAGCAACTCGCCAAGCTCGACGCCGCCGGTCTCCGCGCCGATGTCGAATGGGTACCCTGCCCCGATTTGGCGTCCAAGGCCCGCTTCTTTCAAAGCATCGATGTGCTGAGCGTACCCACGACTTACCGCGAACCGAAAGGTCTGTACGTGCTCGAAGCCTGGGCCAACGGCGTGCCCGTCGTCCAACCGGATCACGGCTCGTTCCCCGAACTCATCGGCCGCACCGGCGGCGGCGTCCTCGTGCCTCCCAACGACGCCCCCGCGCTGGCCGACGCTCTCTCGGAATTGCTGGAAGACCCCGTCCGACGGGAACGGCTCGGCCGCGCCGGATACGATGGTGTGAAGGCCGCGCACGAAGCGCACCACATGGCCGCGGCGACACTCGCCGTCTTAAACCAGTACGTCGCGGGGGGCCCGGGATGAAACCGTTCGTGTTCGCACGCCGCGTCGAGTTCGGCGAGACCGATATGGCCGGGATCGTCCACTTTTCCAACTTCTTCCGCTACATGGAAGCGGCGGAGAGCGCCTTCCTGCGCAGCCGCGGGCTGAGCGTGAACTGGACCGACGCCGGCGTCCACTACGGCTTCCCGCGCGTGTCGGTCGCGTGCGAGTATACCCGCCCACTGCGGTTCGAGGACGAGTTCGAAGTCGGCGTGATTCTCGAAAAACTCGGCACGAAGTCGGTGCAGTACCGCTACGAGTTCCGACGCGGCGGAGACGAGATCGCCGTGGGCCACATCACGGCGGTGCTGTGCCGGTCGGTGAACCATGGTCCATTCGAATCGATCGCGATCCCCGACGCCATCCGCATGAAATTGGAATCGCCATGAGCTTGCAAATCCGCGACGTGCGCAAAGAATACCCGACCCGCTCCGGGTCATTGAAAGTCTTGGACGGCGTCAGCCTGAACCTCGACCGTGGCGATGCGGTGGCCATCATGGGTCCGTCCGGTTCGGGCAAAAGCACCTTGCTCCACATCATGGGCACGCTCGATTCGCCGACGTCCGGCACTGTCCAGCTCGACGGTACTTCCCCGTTCAACCTGAACGAGCGCGACCTCGCGGCTTTCCGCAATCGGCGCATCGGCTTCGTGTTCCAAGATCACCATCTCTTACCGCAGTGCAGCGTGCTCGAAAACGTGTTGATTCCGACGCTCGTGAATCGCGACGCGGACAAACCGACTCTGTTGAAATCGGCGAAGGAGTTGCTCGACCGCGTCGGCCTGTCTGCTCGCATCGACCATCGCCCCGCCGAATTATCCGGCGGCGAACGGCAACGCGTCGCGGTGGCGCGGGCGCTGATTCAGAAGCCGCTGCTGGTGCTCGCCGATGAACCGACGGGCAACTTGGACCGCGCCAGCGCGGCGACCGTCGGCAAACTCCTGATCGAGTTGAACAAGCACGAGCAATCGATCTTGGTGGTGGTGACGCACAGCCGGGAGTTGGCGGACGCGTTTCCGAAACGTCTCGAAATGGGCGACGGGCGATTGGTGTAGTTCCGGGTTCCGAGTTCCAGGTTCCAAGTTGACATGCTCCTCCGACTCGCGCTCCGCAATCTGCGCTACTTCTGGGTGTCCAACATCCCCATTTTTCTAGGGGTGATGCTCGGGGCCACCGTGCTCACCGGCGCGCTCTTCGTCGGCGACTCCTTGCGCGGCAGCCTGCGCGCCCGCACCGAACGACAACTCAACGGCGTCGGTTCCGCCTACGTCGGCTCGCGCATGATCCGCGAAGAGACGGCGGCGAGCGTGCCCGATTCCATGCCCGCATTGCTACTCACCGGCTCCGCTGTGGCCGGGGACGAAAAGCGATTGGGCCGGGTGACGATCCTCGGATTGCGGGACGTGGACCGCGCTCGCTTCGCCCTCCCCGACGGCGTCGTCGTCTCCGCGACGGTGGCCGCGCGGCTCGGGGTAAAGCCGGGGGATACCATCGAACTCGGCTTGCAACGGATGTCGAAAGTGCCTCGCTCGTCGCTACTCGGCGAGCGCGATGTCGCCAGTTTGACGCGCGCGACGAAGTTCATAATCGACGCGGTGCTCC
>JAYTBD010000107.1:0-5594 GCA_043737155.1 Fimbriiglobus sp.
GTGCGCACGGCGACCTGCAACTCCGTCGACATCGACTCGGCGTAGCGGTAGGCCGCGAGCGAGAGCACGACGATGACGATGAGCACGGCGAAAAGAACATAACCGGGTCGTCGGGCATTGCGAGTGCGGAGCAACATCACGGTGTCTCCGCGGTGGTGGGTTCTTCGGGCTGGATCAGGCCGACGGCGGAGCGGACCGGGAAAACGTGGGCGATTTTCTTCTGGGCCGTGTTGCCGTCGCGGTCGGTGTATTCGAAGGTGAGCAGGACCTTGATCGCGCGCGGCGGGCCGGTCGTCGAACTGCCGTCGAGCGAAGCTTGCGTGCCGTCCCATTCGCCCGTGTAGCCGGTGCCGTCGGCGTACTCGAACTGCAGCGCCACCACTTCGGGTGCGATGATTTCGCGGTCTTCCTCGGCGCGGTCGATGTCGGTCGAGTTGCCGACCTTGTCTTCGGTCACCAGCGGTTTGTCCTGCCGGCACAGGCCCTTGCCGCTGCTGTGCAGGTAGTAGCCGATGCGGTGCGCATCGGAGCCGACGGCGGCATTCGGATCGGCGGCGACCTCTTTGTCCGCGAGGTAACGGGGCACTTTGGACGCGAACAGGATCAGCGATTCGCTCGTGCCGATGATGCCGCCTTGGAACGGCAGCAGCGAATCGGTGGTCGTCGTGCTGCTGGTGCTCGTTGTGGAAGTCGACCCGGTCGTCGATTCGCCCGTGCTCGGAGTGGTCGTGGGTGTCGTTTCCGTCGCCGCGGGGGTCTCCGTTTCACTCGTCGTGCCGCCGGAGTTATCGCTGGCGCCGCCGGACATCGGCGGGAGCACGCCGAGGGGCGAGGAGAAATCGAGGGCCATGCGGTTGATGACCGCGCGGTTGAGGTTGCTCTCGGCGACCAGCGCCCGGCCGGAGTCCGAGGTGCGCAGGGTGAGGTCGAAAGAAAAGTAGAGCGCCGAGAGCAGCATGATGCCGATGGCGCTGGCGATCAGCACTTCGAGCAGCGTGTAGCCGGGGCGTGCGGGAGACCGTCGCATGATTACGGCCTCTCGGTGGTGGTGGTCGTTGTCGTGGGGGCGACGGCCGGGGCGGCGTTGCCCATGTACTGCGGATCGTAAATGATTTGCGTCAGCGATACCTCGACCGGCCGGCCCTGTTCGATCCAAGTTTTCACCGTCACCTCGTAGGTGTACGGGGCGAGTTCGGCGCCGATTTCCACCGACCACTGCCAGAGCGGCTCTTCGTCGAAAGTCCCTTGGCTCCCCTCGGTCATCGACACGACGCCCGCTTCGACCTCGGCCATTTTGGATTGGCAGAGCCGGGTGCCGGTGGTCGTCCGCGCCGCTTCGACGGAGTTGTTGGTGCCGAAGTCGATGAGCTGCGCGATCCCGGCGAGGGCCAGCAGGAACACAGCCATGGCCACGAGGACTTCGATGAGGGTCATGCCTTTGCGCAGCTTCGGTGATCGCACAGAATGCCTCACTGTTTCACCGCGGCGGTTGCGGACGCCGGATTCACCGTGACGTGCCCCGTCAACGCGCGGATCTGCACCACGAGCGAGGTGACCCCCGGCTCGCGGATTTCAAATTCGATCAGATCGCCTTTGCAGGTGCCGTCCTGCTGGAAGGTCGCCAAGCGGACCCAGCCGTCGCCGTCGGCGGTCGTCGACTCGGCCGCGGCCGGATTGCGCCAAATGGTCACGTCCGTCGGCAATGTCTTCTCGGAGCCGTACTGCTTCGGTTGGTCTTCGGTGCCTGAATCGACCGCGTCCGGGTCATCGAGCGCCACGCGGATCTTGGTGCCGTCGGCCGACATCGACAGGCGGTAGTTCCGGCCTTCTTCCATGGCGTGCGACCGCGCCATGGCGATTTCCGCGGTCACGTCGTCCGCGGCCGCTTTGACTTTGGTGTTGCCTTCTTGGCCGGTGAGGGTCGACGTGACGAGTCCGCCGATGATGATGATCACGGCGATGACCACGAGCAATTCGACGAGCGTGTAACCGGCGCGGGAGGATTCCGGATTGTTCATCGGGAGGCTCCACAAGTGAGTATCACTGCTGCGGACCGCGGGGGCGACGGGTGCTGTAGACGACCCGGCCGTCCGGGAGTTTCAAACTCACGAGCGGATCGGGCGAACCGAAGCTGTCGACGTTGTTGGGATCGTAGTCGTACTGCGTGTTGGGCACGGGCGGGGTCAAAACGGCGATGCCCCCTTCGAGCAGCGGCTTGCTCCCATCTTGGGGTGCGACCAAGTCGTTGAGTGTCTGCGGCGGGACACCTTCGTTCTTGGCCATGTAGTTCTTGGCGGCGTTTTCGAAGTTGGTCATTTGGGTGCGGGCCGTGTCCACGCGGGCGTCTTCGATGTAGCGGAACATCGCCACGCCGGCGACGCCGGCCAAGATCACGATGATGGCCACGACGACGAGCACTTCGAGCAGGGTGAAGCCCTCGCGGGAGCGACGGGCCAAAGTACGATGACCGGACACGAGCATGGCAAATCCTCCGGACGAAACACGATGCGAAATCTTGTACTAGTATAACCGCCGACCGATTTAGAAACTATGAGAGAAGCGCGGTCGGCGCACCCGTTATTCCAATCGGTTCGCGGGGACATCGGCCACGAGATTGACGCTTTCGTGGTCGAAGTACATCGGCACTCCGCCCGGCGTCACGAATACGGCCACACCGTCGCGGAATACGACCGCGCGCGGGCTGTCCACTTCGAATTTGCGACCCCCGTTGAGTTCCACGGTGAACAGCCGGAAAGGATGCGCCGCGAGGAACGTTTCCAACAGCAACTCGAAGTTTTCTTTCGTCATGGCCCAATCTCGATTCGCATGGGGGGGTCGGCGGTTGTGCGGTGTATTGTATCCACTCGCCGACTACGCCCCCTTCACGGTCTGGCCCATCTTGAACACCGGCAACAGCAGCCCGGCGACGACGAGCAGCACCATCACCGCCATGACGAGCAGCATCACCGGTTCCAAGAGCTTGACCATCAACTCCAAGTTCCGGGCGGTGCGGCGTTCCAGCCCGTCGGCGATGTCAATGAGCACTTTTTCCAAGCTGTTCGACTCCTCGGCGATGGCGATCATCTCCACAACATCCGACGGAAAATAGCCGTTCTTGCGGAGCGGGTCGGCCAGCTTGGCCCCCGCCGTGATGTTCTCCGCCGATTCCTCGATCGCCTCCGTGAGGACTTTGTTCCCGGTGGAATCCTTGGCGATGTTCAGCGCTTTCAAAATCGGGATGCCGTTGTGAAGCATCGTCCCCAGAATTCGCGTGAAGCGCGATAGGGCCAACGCCAGATAGATTTTCCCGATGATCGGCAGACGCAGCCGAATGATGTCCATCCGCCGCCGGCCCTTCGGGGTCTTGGCCCACGCCCGGTAAACGAAGAAGAGCACGACCAAACCCGCCGCGACGAACAACCCGTAACTCGTGAGGAAGTTACTCACGATCAGCAGATATTTGGTCAGGAACGGCAGTTCGCCCGCTTCCTTCAACTTCGCGAAGACCGGCTCGAACTTGGGGACGAAGAAAATGATCAGGATGGCCAGCACGCCGAACCCGGCGAGCATGAGGAAAGCGGGGTAGGCGAGCGCCCCGATGATCTTCCCTTTCAAGTCCTCTTGGTGCTCGACGAAGGTCGCCGTGCGCTTGAGCACGTCTTCGAGGAATCCGCCCTCTTGGCCGGCGCGGACCATACTCACGACCAATTCGTCGAAGACCTTGGGGTGCTGGCCCATCGCCTGGGCCAACCCGGTGCCGTCGGCGACGCGCATGCGCACGTCGCGCAGCACCACCGCGAGGCGCTTGTTCGCCGTTTGCTTTTCGAGCAGTTCGATGGAGCGTAGCAGCGGCACGCCCGAGCCGAGCAAATCCGCGAGTTGGGAGTAGACGGTCGAGAGTTGGCGCCGGCTGACCCCGCTGCCGAAGGAAATGGTGTAGCCGGTGCCGCCCTCGGCGTTGGCCGCGGCGATGTGGAGCGGGAACAGCCCGCGGGCATCGAGCATCGACGCGGCTTCGCGCTCGCTCGTCGCCGTGATGCTGCCGATGCTCTTGGCGCCGGTGCCCGCGAGGGCGGTGTAAGTGAAGTCGGGCATTGGGGAAGTTCGGAGTGCGGAGTTCGGAATGAAAGAATCCCGGTTCAATCGCTGTTCGCGGAGACGTGTGCCTTTTCTGATATTCCGCACTCCGCACTCCGAATTCCGCACTTCTACGACAGGTCTCCCGCAGTCGTGCGGCCGACTTCATCGATGGTCGTGTTGCCACTCAAAACCTTGATCCAGCCGTCTTGCCGCAAGGTCCGCATGCCGGCTTTCAACGCTTCGTGGCGGATCAGGGACGAATTGACGCGTTGCACGACCAAATCGCGGAGCGCGTCGCTGTTGATCATCAGTTCGTACAGGCCCGTCCGACCGCGGTAACCGGACTGCCGGCAGTTCCGACAGCCGAGCCCCTTGTAGAGATGCCCGATCGATTCGCCCGTCTGCGGGTGGACCTTGGGGAAGTCGACGGGCAATTCTTCCGGATCCGGCACGAACTTGGTTTTGCATTCGCCGCAGACTGTCCGCACCAACCGCTGGGCCATGACCCCTTCCACGGTGCTGCTCACGAGGAACGGCTCGACGCCCATGTCGATCATCCGCGTGAAGGCGCTCGGGGCGTCGTTCGTGTGCAGCGTGCTGAAGACCATGTGGCCCGTCAGCGACGCTTGGATCGCCATCTGCGCCGTTTCCAAGTCGCGGATTTCCCCGACGAGGACGACGTCCGGGTCGTGCCGCAAGATGCTGCGGAGCGCCCCGGCGAACGTCAGGCCGATCTTCGAGTGGACTTGGATCTGGCTTATGCCGTCCTGCTGGTATTCGACCGGGTCTTCGACGGTGATGATCTTCGTCGTCTCGTCTTTGATCTCGTTAAGCGCCGAGTAGAGCGTCGTCGATTTCCCCGACCCCGTCGGCCCCGTGACGAGCACGATGCCGTGGGGCCGGTCGATGAGGGCCTTGAACTTCTTGGCCGTGTCCTCGAGAAAGCCGACGCTTTTGAGGCTGAAGACCATCCGGCCCTTATCGAGCAACCGCATGACGATGCCTTCGCCGTGGGTCATCGGGATGATCGACACGCGGACGTCGATCTCCCGGCCCTGCACCTTCATCTTGATCCGGCCGTCTTGCGGCAGGCGCTTCTCGGCGATGTTGAGCCGGGCCATGATCTTCAACCGGCTGACGATGGCCGACTGGAAGCGGTTGATCTCCGGCGGCAGGCGCTGCTCTTGGAGCAGGCCGTCGATGCGATAGCGGATGCGCAGGGTCCGCTCTTCGTGTTCGATGTGAATGTCCGAGGCACGCTCGTTCGCCGCTTCGATCAGGATCGTGTTCACCAGCTTCACGACCGATGCGTCCTGGGCCTGCTTGGCCAGTTCGGAGTCGTCGGTTTCGATGCCTTCGAGGAGTTCGACTTCTTCCTTGGCCCCGCGGGTCTCGTTCATCAGTGCGGAGACGGTGTCGCCGCCGACGCCGAAGTGGGCCTTGATGAGCCGGGCGATTTCGCGCGGGCTGCCGAGGACGGGGTGGATGTGCAACCCGGTCATGGTGCCGAGTTC
>JAYTBD010000108.1:0-5587 GCA_043737155.1 Fimbriiglobus sp.
CCCCGATCCGCTGCCGACGACGATATCGGCGAAGCGATCGCCGTTGAGATCGCCCGCGGTGACGAACAGGCCGCGCGCGTCGGCGGGATCGCCCGCGAAGAAGGCTTTCGTCTGAATCGCGTTCCCGCCGGAGACATCGAACGCCTTGACCAAGGTGCTGCCGAACGCGGGGGCGGTGATGAGCTTGAGCGCGCCGTTGCCGTCGATGTCGCCGACCGCGACCCGCACGCCGTCGGTTTCTCCACTGCCGTAGGCGAAGAAACTCGCCAGGACGTTCGTCGCGGCATTCGGGTCGAACCCCCCGACTGCGACCCGGGTGCCGTCGAACACTTTGACGTGGGCCGATGGCCCGGACCCGGCGGCGACGATCAAATCATCCCGGCCGTCGAGGTTGAGGTCGCCGACGGCGATCTCGAGCCCGCCGACGAACCCCGCATCGAAGGCGAAGAAACTGGCGATCTGCCCGCCGGTTTGACCGTCGAAAATCTTCACGTGCGGCCCGGCACCGGTGCCGGCGGCGCAGGCGATATCATCGACGGCGTCGTTGTTGAAATCGCCCACGGCTACGCGAACGCCGCCCGTGAAGCCGGCATCGAAGGCGTTGAGCGCGAACAGGGTGTTGTTCGTCGCAGCGTCGAAGACCGCCACGGTCGGAGAAGCGCCTCGATCGGCGCCGACCGCCACGCGGCGCACCGGCGTCGTGACGTTGATGAACGCGGTGGTGATGCCGCTCACGGAGCCATCTCGGGCGATGGCCTGGTAGCGGAAGGAGTACGAGCCCGAGAAAAATCCGGAGTTCTGGGGGCCGAGCAGCCGAAATCCGCCGTTGCTGGCGAGCGTGAAGTTGCCCGCGGCGGGGAGACCCGTGAAAAAATCGACCGGTGGGGAAACGAGGACGGCCCGCAAACCCCTGCCGGAGAACGGGAAGTTGGTCGTGTCGATGTCGTTGCGGAGAACGCCCGCGACGCCGAACGCATTCGGCTGGGTCTGATCCAGGATTTGCCCGGCGCGGACGTTGTAGAAGTCGAACAATCCGAACGCGGCGGGGACTTCCCGTTCTTCCAATCGCTCCATCTTCGGACGAAACCCATTCGACTCGACGGGGGTTGCGGATTTCGAGGGGCTCGGCATCGGTGCGACTCCTTGCACGCGGTACGGTGGAAACACTGTTGCTTCTGTATCGTCCCCCGGAGCCGTCGAACTGCGGGTTCGCAGGTCGGGATTCCCGAGCATCGCCAATTTGAGGCACCCGACCTGCCCGGTTGTCCGGCCTATGACCAATGCCCGGCGATCATGCGAGATTGCAACCCCTTTGTAACTAGCGCGGGCTTCCCACGCGAGGCCCGTCCGCACCCGTGTTATTATGCCCGATGTCCCCCCCACCGGAGCGCCGCCATGCGTACTCTGTTCACTTGGGCCGCCCTCACTTTTCTGACGGCCCTACTCTCGGCCATCGATCTGCCCACAAAGCCGACCACCTGCGCCCGCCACGGTACGACCATCGACTTCGTCGATTCGCCGAAGGACGCCGCGGCCCAAGCCAAGAAAGAAGAGAAGCTCGTGCTGGTGCTGCACATCAGCGGTCACTTCGAAGACGCGAGTCTGACCTGAAACAACGCCGAAGCGCTCCGTGTGGGCGCCCTGACGGACGAGAAGGTCGGCGCGTACGTGAACGAACACTTCGTGACCTCGTACCAGAAAGTCGGCACGTTCAAGATCGTCGGCAACAACAAACAGGGCGGCAACGTCGCCAGCTACTTCTGCGCGCCCGACGGCCGGGTGCTGCACTGCGTCGCCGGCCCGGTGGATGCCGCGACGTTTCTGCGCGAAGCCAAGTGGGTCGTCGATACCCTGCTCGCGGCGAACAAGAGCAGCAATGGCGAAGGGGCGAAGTTCAAGGAGGCTTTCCGCAAGGCCCACGCCGAGAAGTTGCTGAACGACACGGGGTTGAAAGTCGAGCCGATCACGTGGGACGTGGAGACGACGAGCGACAAGGACGCGCTGACGTACAAGGATCTTTCGGGCCGACCGCTCGCGCCGAAGCTCCCGCCGCCGCCGATCGACGGACCCGATGTGCGGCTCGCCGATCAGGAATTCAACGACCGGCAGAGGAATGCGAACGCCGCACCCGGCGCCCGCGAAGTTCAACTCGGCGGCAAAGGCGGTCGCCGCGTGGTCGTGAACAATCAAGCCATCGTGCACCAACTGCTCGCGGCCCACTCGCTCCAGAAGATCGAAACGATGTACGGCACCGTCTTCGAGAACATCCTCGGCGAGAAGGTTTCGACGAAGCCGGTCGATGTCGTCCGTCCGTTCTCGTGGGTCGACCGCGACGGCAAGAGAGTGGGGAAGTAAGATTTTCACCACAGAGGCACAGAGCGCACAGAGAAATCGAAGAAGATGATCTCTTCTTGTTCTTCTCTGTGCTCTCTGTGCCTCTGTGGTGAAAATCTTGTTTTCATCATTCCCCTGAACCGGTGAACCATGTCCGAGCCCGCCCTGCAACTCGCGATACGGCCCGATGCGATCGCGGTCCTCACCCTCGATCAGCCGGGCAGCCGGGTCAACGTCCTCACCCGCGCGCTCTGGGATGAACTCCACGCGACCCTGCTAGAACTGAACCGACGGACGGATTGCCACGGACTGATCGTGCGGAGCGCCAAGCCGAATGTATTCATTGCCGGGGCCGACCTCAAATTCTTCGCCGCGGTACCAGTGCCCGACGACCCCGGCGTCCGCGAACTCATGGAGTTCGGACTGGCCACGCTCGACCTCTTGGAGAATCTGCCATTCCCGACTTGCGCCGTTATCGACGGTGCGGCCCTCGGCGGCGGTTTGGAACTCGCGCTCGCCTGCGATTACCGTTTGCTCGGGTCGAATCCGAAAGTGGAACTCGGCCTCCCCGAAGTGAACCTCGGCCTCATCCCCGGTTGGGGCGGCACCCAACGTCTCCCGCGGATCATCGGCGTTTCCACCGCCGCCGACATGATGATGACCGGCGCCAGTCTGAGTGCGGCCGAAGCGATCCGCGACGGCCTCGCCGATGGGAAGACACCGCAGACGACTCCCGAATCGCTCTTCGCCACCGAGCAACACACGGCCCGCCGCACGACGAAACGGAACCCCGTGCCAGAAGCCGGGCGGAGCACCCTCGCGCTGCATCCGCCGTCGCCGGCCGTCCGCGCCGCGATGGCGGTGGTGGCCCACGGCAGCAGCCTCCCTCTCGCGGAAGCGCTGAAGGTGGAAACCGCGGCGTTCGTCGGGTTAGCCGGGAGCGACGATTCCCGCGCGCGGATCGCGGAGTTCTTCGCGAACCGGAAGAGGTGAAGCCGTTAGAATAGACACATCACCGGGAGGGTTATGCGATGGTCGTCCTATTTTCCGCCGGCCGCAGGTTGGGCACTTGGGCCGAAGCCGAAACGTTGTTCGCCGATGCGATCAAAGCCGGGCCGATCGAATTCCGCGACGAGGCTGGGTCGCTGCTGTGCCAGACCGCGCTTCCGAAGGAACCGATCTGCCCGTGGGAACCCACACTGACCGTCGAGGAGATCGATCGTCGCTCCGCGGAAGGCGGTACGAGCTTGGCCGAGTTCTGGAAGCGGATGGGTGTAAAGTGAACTACACCGTCATCTGGCTCTTCGGCGCTCAAGAAATGCTCGCCGCCGTCTGGACTGCCGCCGCAAATCAGAAATCTGTGACGGAGGCCACCTACCGGATCGAACGCCGGCTCGCCGACAACCCGCTCGACGTGGGCGAGTCGCGGCACAGCAATCACCGGCTCGCTTTCGACCCGCCTTTCCAAGTGATGTTCCGGGTGTTCGCGGGCGACAAGCGCGTCGAAGTGGTGTCGGTCGGCGCATTCGGGCGGGGATGATCGTCGACCACGAGAAAAACTCCGGCGGTTCACACCAACCGGCTTACCAACTCACCGGTCGACTTCGTAGAGCCGGTAATTCTCGTCTTCCCAAATCATTTTCAATCCCTCGATCACAAGGTCGCGGTCGCGCGGCACCACCGCATGCGTGATACCGCGGTCTGTCAATTCCTCGCGCTTCGCGGTCCGCGCCTCGGTCACCCCGGCATTCCATTCCACCCGCTTCCGCCATTCGAGCACATCGACATCGCGGTAGGGGATCGCTTTGAAGTCGACGTAGATCGGCACCCCGGCGCCGATGCGGAAGCGCTGGAAGTCGATCGGAATCACGCGCTTGTCGGTCTTCTGCGATGGCAGCGGTTTGAAATCGCTGGAGATGGCCCCGCGGTGGTCTCCGAGTTTGGGCACGGTCACGGGGAGCAAGTAGACGTCCCCCGGTCGCCGGTTCGCGCGGACGTACGCCATCAGCGGTTCCTCCGCGTCGTTGGTGGCGAAGCCTTGGCGGAAGTGCATGATCGCGATGCCGGCGAGAGCGAGGGCACCGATTCCGGCGACGGCCGTCCACTTCACCGGCGTCGATTCGATCCACGCGGCCATCCATAGAACCGCGCGCGTCAGGACGATCATCATCGCCAACGGCAGCAGGATAACCGACGCCCGCCATGGGAATAGCAGGGCGAGCGTGTGGCTCCCGGTGGCGAGTTGGACCAGCGTCAAGAGCGTCGATGCGACGAACAACACGGCCAACACGGGGAACAGTCGCGTCCGGCGGACGATGAGAATCGCCACGGCTATGAAGGCCACCTGCAATGCGGCGATCCCATCGAACCACCGCTTCGGTTGGCAGTGGTGCGGGATCCGCTCCTCGGCGAGGATCCGGCTCGCTTCCGCGAACGCTTCGGGTGTGGTCGGTCGGAAATTCACCCACGCGTGAATCAGCACCGGCAGCGCGAGTACGAATGACCACATCAGCATTTTCACGCCCTCTCGCCAGCGCCCGTGTCTCGCCGACACGCCGGCGAACACCAACGCGAGAATCCCCGCCGGCAGCAAATACGTCGCATGGCCGACGCAGGCCGCGCCGAGACACGTCGCTGCAAGAAACGGACGACCCCGGACGAATTGATGGATGGCCGCGATCAGGAACACGCCGAATGCGGAAGGTTGGAACACCGACCCCAAGACGTACTGCGCCGCCAACCAGCCCTGCGCGTAGCAGGGGTAGTCCGCATCGAAGAGCCGGTACGACGCCCAGCGCAGCGCGGCCGAGTGGGCGAGCATCAGCAGCGCGGCGAAGACCAATCGCCGGCGCGGGGTCGCCCGCGCGCCACCCAAATAATCGAAGAGTCCGAGGAGGCTGACGAAGTAGACGCCGAGCAGCAGCGCATAGTAAATGTGGAAGATGGACTCGTGCCCGTACTTCGCGGTGAAGGTCACGAGCGCATCGAACACTGGGGTCGGGCTGACCGTATTCGCGAGCCAATCGTCGCAGAGTGGCCCATCGTCCGCCGCGGCGAGGCCGTGGAGGAAGTATTGATTTTGATTCGAGTAGTAGAGCGGCGCTTGCGAATAGGCGAGTGCGAACAAACCGGCCCAAACGGGGAAGTGCAGAGCCGGTGGAAGCTTCATCCGGAATGAATTAGCGAGCGGCGTCGGAGTTCGCCAGTGCGACCAGCGACTTCCGAAGTCCGGCTTCGACTTCGGAAGTCCTCG
>JAYTBD010000109.1:0-2221 GCA_043737155.1 Fimbriiglobus sp.
GTTTCGACCTGCCCGCGCTCCCCAATGATCCGAAGCAGGGCGACCGAATCCTGCGCAACGGCCGCATCGAAACCGCGGCGATCTCGAGCGTCGAAGAACTCCCCGATCAGTGGTTCGGCTACGAGACCGCCGACCTCGTCGTACTCGCCACCGGCGGGGCCAGCGACGAGTTCCTCACCAAGCTCTTCCAAGATGACTTCTACAAACCGAAACGCGATGCACTCCGGGAATACGTCGCCCGAGGCGGCCGACTCGTCATCAGCGTGGCCGGCAAGCTCGACGTGTTGAACACGGTGCCGTTCAAGGCGTTCCTGCCCGTGACCGCGACGCCCGAGCGCGTCGGCGAGTTGCCGTTGATCTTCAACTTGCGCAGCAGCATCGAAACCGAATTGAAAAATCCGACGCGGGCACCCAAGGACGCCGACGGCAATCCGCTCAAGGACAAGGACGGCAAAACGATCCCGCCGGCCCCGGCCGACACGTTTCGGGTGGCGCGGCTGCGGCCGAAAGCCGGGACCGCCACACCCTATTGCCTCAGTCCGGAGATGGCCAAGAACCCCCGCGCCGCTTTCGAGGGCAACGCTCTGCCGCTGGTCGTCCAAGTCCCCGTCGGCCTCGGGCGCATCACGGTGGTCGCCTTCGACCTCGACACCTCACCGTTCCGCGACAATGAGAAGCGCCCGGAGTTTTGGGACTGGCTCATCCGCAAAGCCGGCTCGGAGAAATCGGCGCTCGCCCCGGAAAAGTACGACCCCAACGCGCTCGCCCCCGGCGTCAACCCGGTCGCCTCCGAAGACGGCATTACCTACGCCCTGCGCCAGCACGTCGATCACTTCGAGGGCGTGCCGGTGATCTCCTTCGGCTGGGTCGCCCTGTTCATCGTCCTCTATACGCTGTTGATCGGACCGGTCGAATATTTGTTCCTCAAAAAGATCCTCGGCCGGCTCGAACTGACGTGGATCACGTTCCCCATCATCGTGCTCAGCGTCAGCGCCGCGGCCTACTTCACCGCCTACGAGATCAAGGGCAAGGACCTCCGTGTGAACAAGATCGACGTCGTCGATATCGACGTCGGCGGCAACCGCGTCTACGGCCAATCGTGGTTCACCATCTTCAGCCCGCGCATCGACAATTACACCGTCGGCATCGAACCGAAGGAACCGTGGGCTTACGGTTCGCAGGACGCCGAGATCAAGTACAAGCCGGTGACGGTCGTCGATTGGATGGGCGGCAGCCGCGTCGGCCAAGGCGGCGGCATCGCCCGCAGCGTCCGGAATTACCAGTACCGCATCGACCCGAAGGGCGGGACGAACCAATCCTCTGGCACCGCCAACGGGCTGGCGAGCGTGCCGGTGCAAGTCTGGTCGACCAAGACCTTCACCGCGAATTGGTCGGGCTACTTGGACGAGAAGACCCCGCCGGTGACCTCGACGATCGCGCATTTGCCCGCGGCCCCTCTCGGCGCGTCGGGCACCATCACCATCAACTTGCCTCTGCCGGAGGTGACCGATGCCATCGCCTACTTCGCGGGCAAGCCGTACAGGCTCGACAAGGGCATCGGCACCGGTATTCCGGTGAAGTTCAACCCCGGCACGACCCCGGAAGCGCAGGATTGGGCACGGACCGAACTCGCCCCGGACGCCAAGTTCTACACGAGCGGCGAATCCAACGAACACAACCCGCGCGGCCGCGGCGCGACCGCGGTGGCGACCGGTGGCCCCGTCGCCCTCTGGTCGATGCTCTTCCACGAAAAGGGCGTCGAGAAGGATACTCTCGGCCGCGGCTTGCAGAACTCGACGCTCCGCCGATTGGATCAATCGTGGCGCCTGAGCGAAGCGAATACGGAAGAGGTGATCGTGTTGCTGAAGCTC
This sequence comes from Fimbriiglobus sp., assembly GCA_043737155.1. Classification (GTDB taxonomy): domain Bacteria; phylum Planctomycetota; class Planctomycetia; order Gemmatales; family Gemmataceae; genus JALHQU01. The sequence goes on from JAYTBD010000109.1 coordinate 1,872, forward strand.
GCGAAGGTCAGCGGCAACGCCGACGACATGATGCTCGGCGCCGACAGCGGCAGCCCGAGTACGCTCTGGCTGAAGGCTCTGCCCGGCAGTGGCCCCCGCCCGGCCGTCCCCGGGACGCTGCAACAGGAAACCTACATCCGCATTTACATCCCCGTGAAACCGATCGGCGGGAAGTAACGTCGCCGAGTTTGGAGGATGATTTGCGACCTGAACTCTTCGCCCCGGCGGGGCCGACTTACTTAGCCCAGGGCGGAAGCCCTGGGTACGGAACGTATTGCTCCCGCCCTGTAAGGGCCGGCGTAGCGAATGCGTGACGCCGGCCCTTACTGGGCGGAAACATTTGAGACCGT